>CAZXTX010000397.1:0-2742 GCA_964643695.1 uncultured Mariniphaga sp.
GTTGGTGAAAAATTTATTGGTATTCAGATTAAACCAATCGAATCGGGGCAATCCTTAAATCAATATCAATGGATTGAAATGCACAAAGTAAATCACGAAAAGTTTGGAAAAGATTATGGTGGGAAAGTATTTTTTGTTTATTCAACTAAGGCAGGAGGGAAAAAGAGGATTTATAATGTGGAAGTAATTGAGCAAATCGAAACAGAAATTGAACGACTTAAAAAGTAACACCTGCTTGTACCAAGTCAACACAAGATATTGCTAAATCAAAATTTTTCTAATTTTCAATCAAGACAAATGATTTGATATTATTTGACCATTGAACTATTTTATGTCATACTATATCTTTAATAATAAGCGATTTCAATAGTATTAAGTTTATTAAAGTTATTTATTTACGGTTATCTTAATTGCATATATTTTTCACTTTAGTTTTAAAAAGAGTACTTTCAAAACATATGAGAAAAGTGGCTTATACAAGAATTCGTACCTGATCACAACACCATTTCAAATTTTAGAAGATATGACACAAAGGTTGTAAAAAAATTACTTCCGTAATTTTCGATTAACTTTTAAAATAATTATAATAAATATTCCGAAAGGGATATGTGTATTTACATTGTTAATCGTCATTATTTACAGATGACATATTTTTTTGAAAATCATCAAATGAATTTAGATAACATAGAAGAATTTATTCTTTCCTGGCATGAAGGAACTTTGAGCCGGGAAGATAGAGAAAAGGTAGAACAATGGAAGGATGCCTCTGAAGTGAACCGGCAATTTTTTGCCGATTCACTCAGAGCATTGGAGGGGATAAAACAATTGCATCTTATGAAAAAGTACAATCCTGAAAATGCAATTCATAAGGTAAATGCAAAAATTGAAAAACAAAGAAAAACTTCACTCATTAATATTTTTCGGAATGTTGCGGCAATACTCATTCTGCCGCTTGTATTTGCAACAATATGGCTCTATCAAAACAAAATTCAGGAAACCACAGAACCCGGTATTGTGTGGAATACTCTGGAAACACCTGTAGGTATGCGTTCTGAATTTTATCTGCCGGACAGCACAAAAGTTTATCTCAACTCCAAAACACGGCTTACCTATCCTTTGACATTCAGCGGCAATATTCGCGAAGTTCAGCTTTCAGGAGAAGCATACTTTGAAGTTGCGGAAAATAAGAAAGCTCCGTTTGTGGTTAATACCGGAAGGATAAATATTGAAGTTACCGGAACCGAGTTTATTGCAACAAACTATCAGCATGAACAACTGACGGAAATTGTTCTGGTTGAAGGTAACTTAACTTTATTTCAGGGCGAGTATTTCTCTACAAAAAAAGATATTATAGAACTTAAGGCAGGTGAAAAAGCATTTTGTGAAAAAGCAGAAAAAAAACTTGAAATCAGCAAGGTAAACATTCAGAAATACAGAGCATGGAAAGATGGTATTCTGGCATTTCGGGATGATCCCATGCCGGAAGTTGTACGGCGTCTTAACCGATGGTACAATGTTGACATCAAACTTGAAGGCCCTGAACTTAAAAACTGGGCTTATACAGCCACTTTTGAAGATGAATCACTATTTCAAATACTTGAATTATTAAAAATATCGGCACCAATTGATTATGTGATAAATAAAAGAGAAATGAAAACTGATAATACCTTTAGCAAAATGGAAATAATTATAAAACAAAAATAGAGATAATAAAAAGGGGAGGCATTATTTTGTCTTCCTGGTGTTTTTTCAGCCCTTTATGTTTAATCAACAGTAAAGGCAGTATAAATAAGTATTTATTAATTAAAAAACATGTAAATTTATGGAAATTTTATTTAGCAAATGGCCCATGCTAAAGAAACTATGGGCAACTAAAACATTCATGACTATGAGGTTAACGTTTTATGTACTACTCCTCGCAGTTGTTCAGGGATACGCATTAAGCAGTTATGCGCAGGCAACCAAACTGAATCTTAAAATGGAAAATTCCACCGTTCGTGAAATTTTGCTTGAAATTGAAAACCAGTCTGAATTCAGGTTTTTATATAACAGCAAAATGGTTGATGTGAACAGAGATGTGAGTGTGGAATTTAACAACATTACCATTGACAAGGCTTTAGAGAAACTCTTTTGGGAGACTGATGCATCTTATCGGATTATTGACCGGCA
Source organism: uncultured Mariniphaga sp. (assembly GCA_964643695.1). Lineage (GTDB taxonomy): Bacteria > Bacteroidota > Bacteroidia > Bacteroidales > Prolixibacteraceae > Mariniphaga. The sequence goes on from CAZXTX010000397.1 coordinate 2,170, forward strand.
GGTAGTTCTGTTCCCCCGAAGTGAGCCGGTTTATGAAGATTCTGAAATGTTTCAGCAACGAACTGTTTCAGGAACCGTATCAGATAATGGCGGTATGCCCTTACCAGGTGTTACCGTACTTGTAAAAGGCACAACACAAGGAACGGTAACCAATGCCGATGGAAATTATTCTGTTGCCAATATTGCCGATGATGCCGTTTTGGTATTCTCTTTTGTGGGTATGAGAACACAGGAGATTTCAACTGCCGGAATGACCACCGTAAATGTAACACTGACTGAAGAGGTTATAGGTTTGGGTGACGTGGTTGTAACAGCACTTGGAATTACAAGAGAGAAAAAATCATTAGGTTATTCCGTAGGTGAGGTTAGCGGAGATGAACTTAACCAGACACCTCTTGGAAATGTTCTAAATGCGGTGCAGGGTAAAGTTGCCGGTGTTCAGGTATCGCAAATGTACGGCCTTGCAGGTTCTTCCGTAAATATGATGATCAGAGGTGCAAGTTCGCTTAACACCAATAATCAGCCTCTTTTTGTAATAGATGGTGTTCCTGTAAGCAACAGTATTAATAATAA
>CAZXTX010000398.1:0-2735 GCA_964643695.1 uncultured Mariniphaga sp.
GGTTTATCTGTTTTATTCTGGTCAACCGTTGCCACATCATTCAAAATTGCCCTTCGCGAACTTGATCCGGTACAGCTTATTTTTTATGCCTCGGCAGTAACTCTGGTGATACTTTTTCTGTTTTTGCTGATACAGGGCAAGATTAATCTTTTGTTCAGGCAGTCAAAAAAAGAGATAATTTCGTCGCTTTTGCTTGGTGCATTAAATCCGCTGCTCTATTATATTGTGCTGTTCAGGGCATATTCGCTGCTGCCCGCACAAATGGCACAGCCGCTCAACCTTATCTGGCCGCTGGTGCTGGCACTGCTTTCGGTGCCGCTGCTGGGGCAGAAAATTGGCAGCCGGAGTATTGCGGGACTTCTGATAAGTTTTGCAGGCGTGGTTTTTATTTCATCGCAGGGCAGCCTGAGCGGTTTCCGTGAAACTAACTTTGCCGGTGTGGCACTTGCCCTTTTCAGCTCGGTAATCTGGTCGCTCTACTGGATTTTGACGGTTCGCGATAAACGGGACGAGACCGTTAAACTTTTTCTTAATTTTTTCTTCGGACTGATTTATCTGACGGCTGCCATGTTTCTGTTTTCAGATTTCAGGGTTAAACCCGGTACCGGATTGTATGCTGCCGTTTATATTGGAGTTTTTGAAACAGGCATAACCTATATTTTCTGGCTGAATGCGCTGAGATTCAGTACCAACAATGCAAAAACCGCAAATCTGATTTTTCTGGTTCCGTTCATATCACTCATTTTTATCCGTTTTATTTTGAAAGAGACCATATTCGTTACTACATTTATCGGACTGGCCTTTATTGTGGCCGGAATTTTTACTCAACGGCTTGACCGTAAAAAGCAGAATTGACAATGAATCAAAAACCGCTGAAAATACTTGGAATTGACCCCGGAACAATTACCACCGGATACGGACTGATAGAAATCAGGGATAAACAGCCGGTAATTCTGACAATGGGAACACTGGTGCCGGGCAAATATGCCGACCATTATCAGCGGCTTAAGCATCTTCATGAGAGGGCACTTCACCTTGTTGAGGAGTACCGGCCGGATGTGATGGCAATTGAAGCACCGTTCTTTGGAAAGAATGTTCAGTCCATGCTGAAACTGGGGCGCGGACAGGGAGTAATTATGGCTGCGGCACTCTTTCATTCGGTGCCTATTAAAGAGTATGCGCCGCTGCTGGTAAAACAGTCAATTACCGGAATGGGACGTGCCTCAAAAGAGCAGGTTAAATATTTTCTGGAAAATGTATATAATCTGAAATATGAAAATCAGGCACTGGATGCCACCGATGCCGTGGCAGTGGCAATTTGCCATTTTATTCAGATGGATAAACCCGAAAAAAACAAGGAATACAAAAACTGGAGTGATTTTGTTAAGAAAAATCCTGACAGGGTGAAATGAAGGATTGGGAAATAAAATTAAAACAGATATTAGCATAAAACTCAAAAACTATGAAAAACTGCTATTTTGCCTTAATAATTTTACTGCTGCTTGTTTCGTGCACAAATAAAGAAACCGGAATAAAGGTTCTGTTTCCTGAAATTGAAGGTCCGGTTCAGATTACCGGAAATGACAAACAGCATCTGTTTGCAAGTTACTACGGTATAAATTCATGGAGCAGTAACCAGCGATATGTCACAGTACTTCAAACCGATATCAGAAACCGGCTTCCCGATGAAAATGACCCTGCAATTTTAGGACTGGTTGATATTGAAACCAAAGAGTTTATCCCGCTTGCGGAAACACGGGCATGGAATTTTCAGCAGGGCTGCATGGCCCACTGGCTGGGAACTTCACCCGATTCATTAATCATTTACAATGATTTGCGAAACGGAAAATCCGTTTCGGTAATTATGAATGTTCATACAAAAAAGGAGATAAAAACCATTCCGTATCCGGTAAGTGCGGTTTCGCCAAACGGCAAAGAAGCCGTCAGCATCAATTTTTCGCGAATCAGGATTACTCGTACCGATTACGGTTATGGCGGAAACGGACAGGATGCACGTAAAAATGTGCAGTTCCCGGAAGATGACGGTATTTTTCTCGTAAATTTGGAGACAGGTAAAGCCAAATTGATTGTTTCGATAGCACAGGTAAAAGATTTGGTTCCTGAAATTCCCGAAGACGGTATTGAATATTTCAACCATACGCTTTTCAGCCGCAACGGTAGTAAAATTTTCTGGCTGGCAAGGGCAATTCCGCAGCGAAACACCACTTCGCTTGTGGTAAACTGCGACGGCTCAAACCTGCAGCGATGCTTCCCCGACAAATGGGACGGCTCACACTTCGACTGGCTGAATGATAAAGAACTTATGGTAACTGCAAATTACGAAGCAAAAGAATATACACATGTTTTATTTACGCCGGGACAAAACAACTACCGCAGACTTGGAAACGGGCTTCTCGATTTTGACGGACACGGAACTTTTTCTCCCGACGGTAAATGGATGATTACCGACACATATCCGAGCCGTAATTTAAGGGAACAAAAAATCTTTCTGATGGATATGGCCACCGAAGCAGTAATTTCCCTGGGACGGTTTCCGCAACCCGAAGATATTACCGGCTACTGGCGTTGCGACCTCCACTGCAGATGGAGCCCGAAAGGGGATATGATAGGCTTTAACTCGGCACATTCGGGAGACCGACAGGTTTATATTCTGAAACTCAACTTTTAAAATCTGTTTATTTTTTTGGATGTATTCCCAATATATCTGGTAACCT
>CAZXTX010000399.1:0-1990 GCA_964643695.1 uncultured Mariniphaga sp.
ATTCCGTTTAGCGGTATTGAAAATATACCGTCTGCTCCAAACCAGCCGTGATTTCTGTAAAATAACTCTGTCCATTCGGGGGCTTCTTCAACCGTAAAATTCAGATATACAGTATCATTGTTTATTGCAATTGATTCTGAGTCTGAACTGTTTCTCACTTTGCTGCTTTTGCATGAAATTACTGAAAGAATGAATAAAATTATTATCAGTATTCTTGTTTGTTTCATTATGTTTTTGTTTTAGTAAGTTGTGTTTTTAATGTTTCAACCGACAAGCAGTAACCACAATATAAAATTATTTTTTGATTTCGAATTAAGAGAGCTATAAAATTATACCGACTGGGAAAATATAATAGACCAATTATCGCTTTGCTCAATTGTTCTAAATATTTTAACCATCGGCATTAACGATTGTAAATTTACAAAACAGTTTGGACTATTTTGTAAATACAATTCGTATTACATATTTAAAACCGGAATATCCGTTGTTTTAATTTTTGGAAAACAGATAACTGATTTTACAATCTGCCTTCACTTAAAACTAAGCGCTAAGTACTTTGCTGAAAATGTTAAATTGAGCAGAATTTTCAATAGTTTTGTTTTCAGTTTTTAATTTCTGAATAGTTGTTTGAATCCATTAAACCGAATACAAATTAAATTAGTATAAAATGAAAGAATATTACAGATTGCTGGTGTTCTGCACTTTATCGTGTCTGCTTTTTTTAGCTTCATGTCAGTCCAAATATGAGACAGGGGAGTGGGTTTCACTGTTTGACGGTCAAACTTTGAAAGGCTGGAAAAAATCAGCTGAAAATCCTGAAAGTTTCAGTGTTGAGGATGGTGCAATTAAATGTTCGGGCGAGCGGGCTCATCTTTTTTATAAGGGCAGCTTTAAGAATTTTGAATTTGAAGCAGAAGTGAAAACAATGGACAATTCAAATTCGGGAATTTTTATTCATACCGGATACCTTGCAAAAGGGTGGCCGCTTAAAGGTTATGAAATACAGATTTACAACACCTTTTTCAGTAACGGCAAAAAGCTGGAACGCCGCAAAACCGGCAGTATCTTCAATATCCACAATATCTATTATCCTCTGGTCGAAAATAATGAATGGTTTAAAATTGGTGTAAAAGTGGTTGAAAACCATATTGAGGTTTTTGTTAATGACATAAAGGTTAACGAATATATTGAACCTGAAAATCCGTGGCGGCAGCCTAAAAGGGAAGATATGAAGCTTGGCAGTGGAACATTTGCATTGCAGTCGCATGATGCCGGGAGCACTACCTATTACCGTAACATCAGGGTTAAACCTTTGCCTGATGGTGAGAAAAAAGCACCTGAAGTAGATAAGGAGTGGGATGATCTGGTGACAAAACTCATGCATGCCGGTTTTCCGCTTATCGATTATCATGTTCATTTGAAAGGAGGCCTGACTCTCGAAGATATACTGAAAAATTCACAGAAACTTGGTATTAACTATGGAATTGCACCAAATTGTGGATTAAAATTTCCGGTAACTGATGACGAATCTCTGTATGAATATATCGGATCAATGAAAAATATTCCGGCATTTAAAGGAATGCAGGCAGAAGGCAGGGAGTGGATTACTCTTTTTTCGTCTGATGCCGTGGCAGAATTTGACTATGTATTTACCGATGCCATGACTTTCACCGATTATAAGGGAAGACGGGGCCGGATTTGGATTTCCGAAGAGGTCTGGATAGATGACAAGGAGCAGTATATGGAGCAGATGGTTGAAAAAATTGAAACCATTTTCTCGCAGGAACCGGTGGACATTTATGTAAATCCGACAGTGCTTCCGAATGTACTGAAGAATGAATATACAGAGCTTTGGACAAAAGAACGCATGGAGCGTGTAATTAATGTTTTGGCCGAAAATAATGTGGCTCTCGAAATCAGTGCAAGTTATAAAGTGCCATCGGCAGAAATGATAAAAATGGCAAAGGAAGCCGGTATCAAATTTACATTC
>CAZXTX010000399.1:2026-2697 GCA_964643695.1 uncultured Mariniphaga sp.
GATGATTGAGGAGTGCAGGCTTACACCTGACGATATGTTTGAAATTAAGCCTGATAATCGTAAGCCTGTAAATGTAAAAGGATTGCCAGCAAAAATTACCGGATGAAAAAAATGAGGGATTCTCTGTTTTTGGATAATCTGAACATTCATAACGACTGGTTTCCTTTTCTTAATGAAGAAAATCTGCTGCTGATTTCTGATATTGAAAAGGAAATTAAAGATGCAGGATTTACCCCTGATGCCGGTCTAGTTTTAAGGTTTTTATCGCAACCGCTGAAAACGGCTAAAATTATTATTCTGGGTCAGGACCCTTATTCGCAGTCCGGTGTTGCCACCGGACGGGCTTTTGAGGTTGGGAATCTGAAGTCGTGGAACCAGCCGTTTAAAAATATTTCACTCAAAAATATACTGAGGGCTTTGTATAAGGCTTATACAGGTGACATTATAAAATTCAGTCTGCTGAAAGAGAAGCTGGATAATGAATTTCCGGTTTTATCTCCCGGAAAGTTGTTTTCACACTGGGAAAAACAGGGCGTGCTGCTTTTAAATACCTCCTTTACCTGTGAACCCGGAAAACCGGGCAGTCACCGGTATTTATGGGAAAGCTTCACAAAAAGCCTGTTGTTGTATATAAACGGACAGGCACCTGAAGCCACCTGGTTTTTATGGGG
>CAZXTX010000400.1:0-2686 GCA_964643695.1 uncultured Mariniphaga sp.
GCCACAGGAATTCCGTTTTTTATTGCATTTCCGAGCTGAAAAGAATCCTTCAGTTTTCGCAGAAGTATTTCAACCTCTTCTGCCAGTTTTTGCAGTTCTTTCCGATTTGCAAACTCAACATCCTCTTCACTGAAATCCAGCTCAAGCTCAACCATTGCCGTAAAATGAAGAAGCCGGTTACGCAGTTCGTTTATCTCTTTTGAAAAGCCGCCGCGCATCTGTTTTAGTGCCAGTTTGTGGGCTGCGGCATTGGATGATGCTATTACATCGGCCACTGCTTCTGCCTGCGAAAGATCCATCTTTCTGTTTAAAAATGCACGTTGTGTAAATTCACCCGGAAGTGCCATCCGTGCGCCGTTTTCAATCAGTATTTCAAGAATTTTCTGCTGAATATAAACCGAGCCGTGACATGAAATTTCAACAATATCTTCGCCGGTATATGAGTGCGGTGATTTGAATAACGCAACCACAACTTCATCAATTATATCGCCGTTGTGAACAATTCTTCCAAAATGTAAAGTATTTGCGGGTTGATTTGCGAGTTTTTTTGTTTTAACCGGGCTTTTGAAAACATTTTCTGTTATTGCTACTGCTTCATTCCCGGAGAGCCTGATTACCGCAATTGCACCGGTACCCGGTGTGGTTGATATGGCACAAATAGTTGACTGATCTAACATCTTCTGACACTTTTATGCAAAGATAAATCATTTATTTTGATTAGTTTTAACACAAATGATTGTGTGAAATATATAGAAAAAGCTATTTTATGACGCTTTAATTTATTTAACTTAAATTACATGAAATTACTGATTAAGGAAGCTGCCGAAATAATTGGAAAATCAAAATTTGCAATTGCTTTTACTGGAGCCGGAATATCTGTTGAAAGTGGAATTCCGCCTTTCCGGGGTCAGCACGGATTATGGAACAAGTATAATCCTGAAATTTTGGAACTTGGTTTTTATCTTAATAATGAAGAAGAGTGCTGGGTAAAAATAAGAGAAATCTTCTATGATTTTTTTGCGGATGCAAATCCGAATAAGGCTCACGAAGTGCTTGCACGGATGGAAAAAGAAGGTATTCTGAAATCTGTTGTTACCCAGAACATTGATAATTTGCACCGGCAGGCAGGAAACATGACGGTGTATGAATTTCACGGAAATTCAAAACGGCTTGTCTGTATGAAATGCGGAAAACATTATAATGCAGATGAATTTGATTTTAATAATATTCCTCCGCGCTGCCGTGATGATAATAAAATACTGAAACCCGATTTTATCTTTTTTGGAGAAGGAATTCCGCCCGAAGCATATGAAAATTCATTTGCCGATGCCGAAAAAGCCGATGTTTGCATTGTTGTAGGATCAACGGGCGAAGTTACGCCGGCATCATTTGTACCGCGCACGGCCAAACAAAACGGTGCAATTATAATTGAAATCAATCCTGAAGAAACATTGTTTACAAATCAAATTACCGATATTCATTTAAAAGGCAGGGCAGGTTCAATATTGGGTGAACTGGAAAAAGAGTTGTTTAAATAAAACTAATTACTCTTATATTTGCAGAATCAAAAACAGTTTTATTATGAAATTACTTGAAGGAAAAACAGCTTTGATTACAGGTGCTTCCAGAGGAATTGGCAAGGCAATAGCCGTTAAATATGCTAAGGAAGGCTGCAATATTGCATTTACCGATCTTTTTGAAGATGAAAACATGAAGGCTACCGAAGCCGAGTTGATTGCTTTGGGAGTAAAGGCAAAAGGTTATGCTTCTGACGCAGGCAAATTTGACGATACCGAAAGAGTGGTAAATCAGGTGGCAGAAGATTTTGGCCGTATTGACGTGCTTGTTAACAATGCCGGAATTACAAAGGATACTCTGCTTATGCGCATGACTGAAGAGCAGTGGGACAGTGTTATCAATGTAAACCTGAAATCAGTTTTTAATTTTACAAAAGCAGTGCAGAAGTTTATGCTGAAACAGCGTTCGGGCTCAATAATAAATATGAGTTCGGTGGTGGGTGTTAATGGAAATGCAGGCCAGTCGAACTATTCGGCATCCAAGTCTGGAATTATTGGCTTCACCAAGTCTGTGGCACGCGAACTAGGTTCACGCGGAGTTCGCTCAAACGCAATCGCACCCGGATTTATCATTACTGAAATGACAGCAAAAATTCCGGAAGATGCACGTAAGGCATGGGAAGCTTCAATTCCGCTCAAACGCGGAGGAACACCTGAAGAGGTTGCCGGAGTTGCCCTGTTTCTTGCTTCTGATTTGTCGTCATATGTCAGCGGACAAATAATACAGGTTTGCGGGGCGATGAGTACTTAAAAAAATGAAAATATTTTATAAAAAGGGCGAAACATGGTTTTGCCTTTTTTTATTGAAAATCAGCCTTTTAATCATTTGAAAAAATATTAAAATCCGTTATGTATCAATATTTTCAGTGAACTATCAGCAGTTTGAAAAATAATACGAATTGTATTTACAAAATAGTCCAAACTGTTTTGTAAATTTACAATCGGTATAAATTATAATTTAACAAAATACTTTTAAAATTTTGACATCAATTCCTGCTGACAAATTATTTATTTAAAGAAAATTGATTAAATTGTAGTTATAAACAGAATAGATTTTTCATGTCAAATAAATCCATCGCTTACCGATTAACCCTTTATATATCGTTTGC
>CAZXTX010000401.1:0-2677 GCA_964643695.1 uncultured Mariniphaga sp.
GTATTACAGCTCCGGTAGGAATAGACAGGGAAAAATTACCATTATTATCAGTAACGGTTCCTGTTGTAGTGCCTTTTACCAATACTGCAACTCCCGGCAGTGGTTGTCCGCTTTGGTCTGTTACAACTCCGGTTACGGTTTGCTGCTGAAGGGTAATGGCAGTAACTGTTTCTTTTGCTTTTTTAGTAAGAATAATCTGACGATTGCTTCTTACCTCATAATCCACGCCTGCGGTTTCGCATACGGATTTAAGTACCTCATCAAAAGACGCTTCGGTAAAATTAACCGAATACTTTTTTGACAGATCAAAAATTTCATCCTTGTAAAGAAAGACATGTCCTGTCTGTTCTTCCATGGTTTTTAGCATTTGCTGGATAGTTGCCTTTTCAAACTGCAACGTCACTTTTGTCTGGGAATAACTATTCCCGAAAGTGAGAAAGACCAGCATGGAAAAAATTAATGTTAGTTTCATTTTTTTTAAACTTAGATTAAGTTTTCTGTCCTTCTTTTGCAGAAGAAACTTTTTTAGATTTTTCTTCATACTTTTGAATTGTTAAGTTACACATTTTTAAAATTTAACACAATAAAACCGGGAGTGCTGCAACACAATCCGGTTTTTATTTTTTTATTTCATAATATCCATCCCCAATTTTTGTAATATGTAAATTTGCAGCATCTGCCAGGTTGTCAAGCACAGAAATACGACTGTCGCTTAACTCAAGTTTACCTGAAATTTTTATTCCTCCCAAAAAAGGATCATTATATTTAAACCGTATATTGTAATAACGTTCCAGTCTTTTTATCACACGGCTCAGGTCAGTACTTTCAAATTTAAGCAATCCTTCACGCCATAAAGTGTAATTTTCAATATCAACTTCTCTTGTAGCCGTGGTACGTTCAGTTTTACTGAATGCTGAAAGCTGGCCGGGGGAAAGTTCGGTTGTTTCTGAAAAGAAACCTGCATTGTTTTGCCCAAGTTGCACTTTTCCTTCAGTTAGCACAGTTTCAATAATATTGTCACCGAGATAAGCCGAAATATTGAACTGTGTGCCTAAAACTTTTACCCATATATCAGTAGTTTGTACGATAAATGGTTGTTTTGCATCGTGTTTAATATCAAAATAGGCTTCTCCGGATAAGAAAACCTCGCGGGTTTTGTCTGCAAAAAAATCGGGGTAAATAAGTCTGCTGCCGGCATTTAAAAAAACGTGTGTCCCGTCCGGTAGAATTATTTCAGATGTTTTTCCGTATGGAATTACAAGCTGATTCATTTCAGGTGTACCTTTTTTGGTAGAAATATCATTGTCAAAAATGTTATTGTTTACCATTACTTTACCGTCATCGCGGTGTTCAATTCGTGAATTGGCTTCACTGAGTAAAATATTTGTGCCGCTTGGCCTTATCAGCATTGCTTCATCTGATTGAATCGGTTCTGATATTTCCTGTGTTAAAAATTGCGGATTGAAATTGTATTTTTTGTAAAACAGTATTGCTCCCAGTGAAAAAAACAAAATTGCAACAGCAGCATATTTAATTAATTCTGATAAAATTTTAAAAGTTTTGTGTTGATTTTGCCTGTTTTCAATATCGTTAAGAATTTTTGTAAAAAGAATTATTTTATCATTCTCCTGCAATTCTTTATCGTCAGTTTTTAGTGTCTGCAATATTCTGCGTGCTTCTTGAATATTTTCTTTTTCTTTTGTATTACTGATTCGGAAAGACTCCCACCAATTATCATGTTGATTGTTTCCGGTGTTGAAAACCCATTCAATAAAATCTTTGTTCTCAAGATATTTACTTATATCTCCCATCTGTTTATTTTAAAAAAGTTAAAAGCCTATTAAAAGAAATAGCATTCGTTAATTTACCTTTTAATCCTTGAATAACTGGAAATGCCATTTTTATAATAAGGAAGTTAGAAGTTTAAAAATGGACAGATTTTAAAATCTTTTTTTGATATATATTTTTGTTAAGAAATAAAAAAATCAATGATGTTGTTTAGTATGCTGTGTCGCAGTTGGTTGGATTGATTTGGAATAGGAACTGGTGAGAAAATATTATCAGGGTTATTAAATAAAGTGTAAAAAAAGAAATTAATAAGTCAAAATGCCGGAGCTTTTAACATGAGTAAAATTAATCCGCTTTGTCCGTATTTGTTTCTTAAAGATGATATTGCCCGGTAAACCTGTTTACGTACTGATTCGACTGTAATGTTCATTATTTTGGCGATATCTTCATATTCCATTGATTCATTGTAACGAAGATAGACTGCTTCCTTTTGTTTAGCCGGTAAATTTTTAAGCATATTATTTACTTTCTTATTTAGTTCAGCTTTTTTTTCATTTTCAATTATTGTTTTTTCAATACTGTATTCGGGTTCAAAATTCAGTTCGTCTTCAGTTTCAAGCTTTCGGTTACGTATTAATTTCTTAATCAAATTTCGTTTGAGAGCAAGCATAAGATACCACCGAAGATTCTCAGGGTTGGTTTTGTTATTTTTTCGCTTTAAATACAAATCTAAAAATACCTCATGAATGGCATCTTTCACCAGATTTTCATCATAGCACAGTTTTGTGCCATATTTGTATAACGCATTCACATGTTTGTTGTAAATTTGGGCAAAGGCTTCCTTATTTCCTTTAAGAAAATTTTCCCAAATGTCAGGATTTACATTTTT
>CAZXTX010000402.1:0-2664 GCA_964643695.1 uncultured Mariniphaga sp.
ATACCTGTCGGGCAAGCAGGCAAAAAACCTGTATGATTTTAATTATCCTCCCGAATGTTTACATGCCCGTTTCGTAATATTTCTTTAGAACAACAGTTTTCTCCCTTAAATATAAAAAAAGTGAGAAAAAACAAATTGGATTCTGAACTGTCATCTGATTTTTTTTTATTTTTTTAACACACACAGTATATGTAAAATAATAAAGTACTAATTGCAAAATGAATGATTTAAACAGTCCTACTCACTCAAAAAAATTATCTTTGCGCTGATTTTTAGCGATTTGAAAAGATTATGACACATAAGGCAGGTTTTGTAAATATTTTGGGTAACCCCAATGTGGGGAAATCCACCGTTATGAATATATTAACCGGTGAAAAACTGTCGGTTATTACCAATAAAATGCAGACAACGCGCCATCGTATAAAGGGCATTGTAAACGGTGAAAACTTTCAGATTGTTTATTCCGATACTCCCGGAATTATAAAGCCCGGTTACAAACTTCAGGAAAAAATGATGGGTTATGTTAATATTGCACTTACCGATGCCGACATAATCTTATACGTTACCGATATGGTTGAAAATCCGGAAAAAAATCAGGAATACACTGAAAAAATCAGAAAATCAAATGTGCCGGTAATTGTACTTGTAAACAAGATTGACCTGTCGGATCAGGAAAAAGTTACAAAACTTTATGACTACTGGAGCAGCACTTTTCCCGGAGCTGCCGTTTTTCCGGTTTCTGCTGCCGAAAAATTCAATTTTGAAGCCGTATTCAGCCGGATTCTGGAATTACTTCCCGAAAATCCGCCGTTTTTTGAAAAAGATGCATTAACCGACAGAAGTGAACGCTTTTTTATGCAGGAAATTATTCGTGAGAAAATTTTCGAAAATTATCAAAAGGAAATACCATATTCGGTGGAAGTGGAAGTGGAAGAATTCAAAACCGCCGGCAATCTGCTGGAAATAAGAGCCGTGATTTATGTTACGCGTGAATCGCAAAAAGGAATAATTATAGGAAAAGAAGGTAAAATGCTAAAAAAAACAGGTATGGAAGCCCGAAAAGATGCAGAAGAGTTTTTTGGAAAAAAGATTTTTCTTGAACTTTTTGTAAAAGTGGCAAAAGACTGGCGCAACAAAGATAAAGACCTGAAAAAATTTGGTTACGATGCATTTTAAAACTTCACATCCTGACAAAATTATAAAAATAAAAAATCAGAAAAATGTCAAGAATATTAGCCATAGTAGGACGCCCGAATGTTGGCAAATCAACATTGTTTAACCGTTTCACGGAATCGCGCAAAGCAATTGTTGACGAAGTTTCGGGTGTTACACGCGACAGAAATTACGGAAAAACCGAATGGAACGGCAAGCTCTTCTCGATTATCGACACCGGCGGATACGTTTCTAATCCCGATGATGTGTTTGAATCGGAAATTAACAAACAGGTGCATATTGCAATTGAAGAAGCCGATGTTATTCTGTTTGTTGTAGATGTGGTATCAGGCATAACCGACCTTGATGACGGAGTTGCGGGAATTTTGAGAAAAAGCGGTAAAAAAGTTATTGTTGTAGTTAATAAGGTGGACAACAACCAGCGCATTCCGGATGCACAGGAGTTTTACAAACTCGGACTTGGCGAAATCTTCTGTATCTCGTCAATGAGCGGAAGCGGCACAGGCGATCTGCTTGACCATATTATTGAAAGTTTTGGCGATATGCCCGACAGTTCTGAAGAACATGAACTGCCCTATCTGTCGGTGGTTGGCCGTCCCAATGTCGGTAAATCATCATTTATTAACACCCTAATCGGCGAAGAAAGATACATTGTTACCGATGTTGCAGGCACCACCCGTGACTCACTCCACACCAGGTACAACAAATTTGGCCATGATTTCATTATTGTTGATACTGCCGGATTGCGGAAAAAAGGCAAAGTACAGGACGATATCGAATTTTATTCTGTTTTACGTTCCATAAGGGCTATTGAAAATTCGGATGTCTGCCTGCTGCTGATTGATGCCACCCGCGGAATGGAATCTCAGGATGTGAACATTTTAAATCTGATTGTAAAAAATAAAAAAGGGGTGGTAATTCTGGTAAATAAATGGGATTTAATTGAAAAAGACGGCCATTCAACCAAAAAGATGAGCGAACAAATCAGGGAAAAAACAGTGCCCTTTACCGATATACCGGTTTTATTCATTTCAGCTTTAACAAAACAGCGTGTTCACAAAGCCCTTGATACTGCAATTGAAGTTTATAAAAACCGAAAAAAACGGATAAAAACATCGGCACTAAATGAAGTTCTGCAAAAAGCCATTGAAGAGTATCCGCCACCGTCAGTAAAAGGGAAATATATTAAAATAAAATATGTAACCCAGCTGCCCTCACCCACTCCTTCGTTTGCGCTTTTTGCAAATTTACCACAATATATCAAAGAGCCTTACAAACGGTATATTGAGAACAAAATCAGAGAAAACTTTAATTTTACGGGGGTGCCAATACAAGTTTTTTTCAGAAAGAAATAGACCCGGCATTTGATTTTCAATCAGTTTATAAAAAAACAACAGCTCTGCTTTTAATTTACATATCTGAAACAGCTTTACTTTTTATACGAATTGTATTTACAATCGTTAATGCCGATGGTTAAAATATTTAGAACAA
>CAZXTX010000403.1:0-2660 GCA_964643695.1 uncultured Mariniphaga sp.
TTCAAAAAAACAGGCTGAAATTACAAATAATTAATTGTACAGCAATATTTTGAATACAGTTTAATACCAACAACATAGAATAATTAAAAAAAAGCCGGTCATTTTTCTGACCAGCTTTTTCTTATACTGCTATATCTTTTTCAATTACCTGCTTTCCGCGGTAATAACCGCACTCAGGACAAATATGATGATACTTTACTGTTGCTCCGCAATTTGAACAGGTTGCGAGCGTAGGAAGAGATGCTTTGTAATGTGTACGTCTTTTATCTCTTCTTGTTTTTGATGTTTTACTCTTTGGATGTGCCATAATATTTCAATTTTTAATTATTATCCCAGTTTTTAAGTGCCGCCCATCTCGGGTCGGCTGTTTTTTTTATTTCCTCCTTAATTACATATTTTTTAAGCTCCTCAAGCATGGCAGGGTCGCAGCCATTTTCTCCTTCAATATCGGGATGAATATGCCTTATCGGAATGCTTAAAACAATATACTCATATATAAGCTGAGCCAGATTTATTGAATGTTCTCCGGGTAAAAGCCAGATTATCTCACTGTCTTCATACTCATTCTCCCCAAACTTGACAAAAACCTCGGCTCTGTTTTCAATACTTTGCCGGTATTTTTCCAGACAGCGGTCACAATCAAGTTCAATCCAGCCGTTAATCTTAAATAAGAGTTTCATAAATGAACTTCTTTTTTCAAGCTCAACAATAATTTTTACAATTCCCGAATTTGCCAATTCCTGGTCAAAATGCTCAAAGAACTTATCCTGAACTTCAAATTCGAACTCATGCAGGCCTTCTTTAAGGCCTTTAAATTCCACATCATATTTCGCCTTCCAACTCATTGTCCGAAAAAAAGTGTTGCAAAATTATAAAAATTTTGTAATCCGCTTAGTGCTAAGCTTAATATTTAATACCTGATGCTTCTCTTTAAACTTAATTTAAACAGGGGTTAACCTGAAAAAAAGATTTTTTACTTTTCAATTACAATAATTTATCATAAATTATCTGAAATTTCTTTATTTTACATGCATCAATAAAAATTAAAAAAATGTACGGCCAGATTAAATATGACTTGTTAAAAACACTTGACGAATTAAAAAATCAGGGACTATACAAAACCGAACGGATTATTTCATCGGCTCAGGACACTGAAATCAGGGTGTCAACCGGTGAAACAGTGCTGAATTTCTGTTCCAACAATTATCTGGGACTTTCAAATCACCCGGAAGTGGTAAAGGCAGCCCAGGAAATTATGAATTACTGGGGTTTCGGGCTCTCATCGGTTCGTTTTATTTGCGGAACCCAGAAAATACATATTGAACTGGAACAGAAGGTTTCTGAATTTCTTGGAACTGAAGACACCATTTTATACTGTGCCTGTTTTGATGCAAACGGCGGTGTGTTTGAGCCGTTGCTTGGCAATGATTCTGTAATTATTTCGGATGAACTGAACCACGCTTCCATTATTGACGGAATACGGCTAAGCAAAGCCAGACGCTACAGATATAAGCACTCAAACATGAAAGAACTGGAAAATCATCTGATTGATGCATCAGATGCAAAATACAGAATGATTGTTACCGACGGTGTTTTTTCAATGGACGGTGATATTGCAAAACTGCCGAAAATTGTTGAACTGGCTAAAAAATATGATGCACTGGTTATGGTTGATGACTCACATGCAACGGGTTATATCGGCAAATACGGACGTGGCACGGCAGAGCATTTCGGGCTGCTTGGTGAAATTGACATAATAACCACAACCTTTGGAAAAGCACTTGGTGGCGGAAACGGAGGATGCACCTCAGGCAAAAAAGAGATTATTGAACTTTTAAGACAGCGGTCAAGGCCCTATCTCTTTTCAAACACACTTGCTCCTGCAACAGTTGGTGCCACATTAAAAGTTTTAGAGATGCTTTCAGATTCATCAAAACTACAGGCAAAAACCATGAAAAATGCCAAACATTTCAGAAATAAAATGAAAAAGGCAGGTTTTGACCTAATTAAGGGGAATACTGCTATTGTGCCCGTTATGGTTTACGATGAACCGCTGACAATTAAATTTGCCGATGAACTTCTGGAAGAGGGTATTTATGTAATCGGATTCAGTTATCCGGTTGTGCCGCGCGGCAAAGCCCGCATCCGTGTTCAGCTGTCGGCAGCACACACACAGGAAGAAATTGATTTTGCAGTTGATGCATTTATTAAAGTTGGAAAAAAACTGAATATTATCTGATTTGCTGCCATTATTTACTAAATCAACATGAGTTCGATATAAGAGAAATCAACTAAAAAATAAGGTAATAAGGTTGAATTTGCTCTGCTATTTTATTACTACTAAGGTTACCTTTTAAGAGAAATAAGGTTTAAAAATCGATTTAAAAACCTTATTTCAAACACTATTAACCTTAGTAAATATTACCGGGGAGAATTACAGAAACCTTCCGCCAGTAGTCGGACAAGTAATTACCTTATTCGGTATGGTTAAATTAATTGTTTTTATGGAAGTATTGTATCAAGTTCACGTTAAATCAGCAAAAAGATATTCCGCCGGATTTTCACAGATGAAAATTCTGTCAGAATTACACAAATTCAAAATCAGGCATTTAATACGAATTGTATTTACAAAATAGTTCAAACTGTTTTGTAAATTTACA
>CAZXTX010000404.1:0-2648 GCA_964643695.1 uncultured Mariniphaga sp.
CTTTAACAATATTTATATGGATAAAAAACACATAGTAGCCGGAATTGGTGAATTACTTTGGGATGTTTTCCCTTCCGGCAAACAACTTGGCGGGGCACCATTCAACTTTGCTTATCACTGTAAACAAATGGGGTGTGACTCATATATTTTAAGTGCTATAGGTAATGATGAATCTGGAGAAGAAATAATAAATAAAATTAACAACCTGAATATAAACAGTAATTATGTTCAAAAAAACAGTTATCCCACAGGTACCGTAACGGTTAATTTAGATGAAAATGGTAATGCTGATTATATAATTCATGAAAATGTTGCATGGGATAATATTATTTGGAATTTAAACATGAATGAACTTGCAGCAAGTTTAAATGCAGTTTGTTTTGGAAGCCTTGCACAAAGAAATAATGTTTCCGCACAAACTATTTTTTCTTTTTTAATAAAACTGAACAGTTCATGCTTAAAAGTTTTTGACATAAATATTCGCCAGCATTTTTTCAATAAAGAAATTATTGTAAAATCATTGCAGCTTTCAAATGTTTTAAAATTAAACGAAGAAGAGCTACTTTTACTGTCAGGCCTGTTTCAATTAACCGGCAACGTTGATACACAGTTGAAATTAATGATTAATAAATTTGAATTAAACTATATTGTATATACAATGGGCAGCAGGGGAAGTATAATAATTTCACCGGATGACTATTCATTTATGGAAGCTCCCAAAATTAAAGTAATAGATACAGTTGGTGCCGGTGATTCTTTTACAGCTGCTTTTATAACAGGGTTGTTAGAAAAAAAATCATTGAATGAAATACACAAAACAGCAACTGATGTAGCTGCAATAGTTTGTTCTCAAAAAGGAGCAATTACAGATAAACCTTATTTAAAAAGTTAAAAAAATGAAGAATACAATTTTGGTTTTATTATTTATTGGTCTGTTCAGTTGTCATTATAAAAAAGAGACAACTGTAACACCGGTATCCAAAGTTGATGAATTGATAGAAAGTGCAAAAGATTTAACTAACTTAAAAATAGGCTACAGCTCTCCCCTGCTTAATGCACCCTTTTATGTTGTGCTAAACGATGCTCTGAAAGAGAATGTGGAACGTTACGGAATGCAGTTTCTTTCAGTAGATTCACGGGGAGATATAACTCAGCAAATCACAGGAATTGAAGATCTGGTTTCAAAAGGAGTGGATGCACTGGTGGTTAATCCGATTGATCCCAAAGCACTGGTTCCGGTTATTAATTCTGTGGCAAAAAAGCAGATTCCGGTTTTCATTGTAGATAGTTTTATTGACCCCGGTGCCGATTATGTCTCTTCAACATTGGCTGCAAATACCGACAACGGTGATTTACTTGGAATATGGGTGGCAACCCAAATGAAGGGAAAAGAAGTTAACATGGCTATCATAAGCGGTGCACAGGGTAATCCTGTGGGGCGCAACAAAAGAATGGGCTTTATAAAAGGTTTTGCCGACGAGCAGTTAGCCTCCATGGGATACACAAACTTCAAAATTGTATCACAGGGCTGGGGCGGCTGGGCTATCGGTACGGGCATGGATGCAATGGAAGATATTCTGGTTGCACACCCGGAAATTAATTTGCTGGTTGCAGAAAACGATGCCATGGCTATAGGAGCTCTCAGGGCAGCCCAGGCTGTCAACAGAGATGACATTATAATAGTTGGTTTTGACGGACAAAAGGAGGCACTTAAATTCATTCAGGAAGACAAACTTGCTGCAACAGCTCTGAATAGCCCTACAGAACTTGCCAGATTGACAATTCAGTCAGTTGTCAGGAATTTTAACGGAGATGAAGGCAGAGGAGTTGTGATACATACACCGGCAGTACTTATTAATCAGTCTAACGTAGAAAAATTTTATGATCCAAATGCACCATTCTGATATTTATACAGACTTCCGGGTTGAACTGAACAACATTTCAAAATCATTTGGTGGGATTAAAGCCTTAAGTGATGTAACATTTAAAGTGAAAAAAGGCCAGATTCATGCTCTCGTTGGTGAAAATGGTGCCGGAAAATCCACTTTGATGAAAATTTTATCCGGAGCCTATAAAAAAGACAGCGGAACTGTTTTTATAGATAACAAAGAGGTCAGTATAGAAAATCCTCACGACAGCAAACAACTTGGAATCGGAATCATATATCAGGAATTCTCACTCATCCCGGATTTGTCGGTAGCTGAAAATATATTTATAAATCAGTTTGGTTCAGAAAGTATCTGGCTGAAAAGAAGGGAAATAGAAAAAAAAGCAAAAGAATTAATCGAAAACCTGGGATTTGATATCAACCCTTCAGCAAAAGTAAGGGATCTCAGCATCGCTCATCAGCAGATAGTTGAAATATCAAAATCTCTCGCTCAGGACGTAAAAATTCTGATTCTGGATGAACCTTCAGCAGTTCTGGCGCCGAATGAAATCAATACGCTGTTTGAAATTCTTTACAGGTTAAAAGAAGAAGGAACCGCCATTATTTATATCACACACCGTCTGGATGAAGTTTTTAAACTTGCCGACTGTGTAACCGTCCTGCGTGGAGGTATTTCAAGCAACACGTACAAAATTAAGGAGATTGATCAGGATAAAATTATTCAACTGATGCTGGGCAGAAGACTTGATACACTCTTTCC
>CAZXTX010000405.1:0-2644 GCA_964643695.1 uncultured Mariniphaga sp.
AAAGGGACTTTAAAAAGTATTATTAAAGATTCGGGTGTAAATTTTTAGTTTTAAAACAAAAATAATGAAACAGATAAAAGCATTTATTGAGAGATTAAATGACGGAACATTCAGCGTTTATGTTGATTTGGAAGAGAGCACTTTGAATTATGGTATTCATGGTGTTGGTGATACAGCTAAAGAAGCTGTTAATGATTTTATCTCTTCTTATGAAGCAATGAAAAAGTATCATTCAAAAATTAAAAAGCCGTTTGTAGAGGCAAAATTCGAATATTTGTATGATACAGCTTCATTTTTGCAGTTCTATACAACTTATTTTTCGCTAGCCGGATTGTCACGCCTTACCGGTATAAATCAGGGGCAGTTAAGTCACTATCTGAACGGCAGGCGCAATCCAAGCAAAAACACAATTCAAAAGATTGAGAGTTCTGTTCAGAAATTTGCAAAAAACTTAAGTCAGGTACAATTTGTCTGAAAAAGTATTTTATAACTCTGTTCTCATAAATAACAAATTATACCAATTGGAAAAACATAACCCAACTTCTCCTCGTTTGTAACGAGGGGGCCGTGGTTCTGCGTTTTAAACGCTACACACTATAATTGTTATAAACAATTGACCATTTCCCCCTCGTTCGGAAACGAGGGGGAGAGAATCGAGGGGGAGAGAATTCTGATACCTATTGTAAATACAATTCGTATTACTCTTTTAGAATTTTTTCGGTTACAGAAATAACGTCTGTTTCAATTTTAATTACATAAATGCCAGCCGGATAATCTGACAACTTTAATTCAGAATTTTTTTCCTGAACAATTTGTTTTTGAAAAAGTAAGTTTCCGTTCAGATTGTATAATGCCAGATTGCCTGTTGCTGAGGACGGGAAATTAAGTTTTACAACTTCATTTGCAGGATTGGGATAAATATTAAGAAGATTTTTATTTTCAGTTAAATTTGTTTTGCTGGGAATGTCGGTTAATTTGAATGTGGCTTCAAAGCGATGGATTATAGATAAAAAACGAACCGTATTTTTATCTGAAAAAACCCTGAGCATACCATAATCGGTTTCAATCCATCCTGACCCATCCCATTCATATGCGGCTCCGGTTATCGAGTTTCCGTTTGAGTCATAAGTCCACGTATTTCTTTGTTCATTCTCCCATTCGCCTGAATCCCACCACTCATATTGCTCGGTGAGCATATTTCCGTTTGAGTCATAGGTCCATGAAAGTCTTTGTTCATCTTCCCATTCGCCTGAATCCCATTCTTGACTAACTATAGCAAGTAAATTGCCACTGTTGTCATAAGTATATGTGACTTTTTCATCATTTACCCATGCGCCGTTTTTCCATTCTTCTACAGTAAATGTTTCCATGTTACCTTTAGAGTCATATGTTACTGTGACTTTTTCATAATTTTGCCATTTGCCGGATACCCACTCTTCTTCCAGTTCAGTCAGTGGGTTTCCATTAGAGTCATAGGTCCATGTGTATTTTTCATAATTTTGCCAATTGCCTGACACCCATTTTTCTTCTGTTTCAGTCAGTGGGTTTCTATTAGAGTCATAAGTCCATGTGGTTTTTTCTTCGTTTACCCAGCTGCCTGATTTCCAGTCTTCTTCCAATTCAGTAATCATATTTCCTTTAGAGTCATAAGTCCATGTGGTTTTTTCTTCGTTTACCCAGTTGCCTGATTCCCAGTCTTCTTCCAGTTCAGTCAGTGGGTTTCCATTAGAGTCATAGGTCCATGTGATTCTTTCGTCATTTACCCAGCTGCCTGATTTCCATTCCTCTTCCAGTTCGGCAACTGTGTTTCCATTAGAGTCATAAGTCCATGTGGTTCTTTTATTATTTATCCATGTGCCTGATTCCCGTTGTTCATTAACATGAATCAGCATTCTTTCGGCTGATTTATATTCAGCTGTAATGCGGGAAATTGGTTCTCCTGAGACATCATAAGAGGTTATGGTTTCAAAAATCCACGACTGATTCTGAATTTGAATACTTTTCAAACTTGTTTTTTTACTGTTATTTAGTTGGTTAGCATCAATGTTTTTTAAAACTGATTTATTTAGAAGACTTTTTTGGGGTTGGGCATTTGTACTTACACAAAGAAGTAATGTGAACAAGAACAAAATCAGATAAGTAAAATTCTTTTTCATGATAGCTGTGTTTTAATTAAAATTGTTATTATAAATATGCATTAATTATATCAAGTTAATCAAAAAAAATAACTTTCAGGTTTATATATTGAACAAATATTTTTCATAAATAGATATGAAGATATTTATCTTTGTTGCAGAATTGCCAGATTATTACATTTTACAGGTTTTCCCGATAATTAAAAATGTCTATATTCATTTAAAATAATCATGTAATTTGTTATTGCAATGTAATAGACAATTGTCTGTTTTTGTGATTTCATATTGAATTAGAAATATGAAAACAAGTGAGTTGGTCAGAAAGTTGAAAAAAGAAGGATACCTGTTTCACAGTTACGGAAAAAATCATGACTGGTGGTACAGTCCTGTAACAAAACAGAAATTCCAGGTTCCAAGACATGCAGGCCAGGATATTGGTATAGTTTTGAAAAAGTATATTGAAAAACAATCAGGTGTCAAATTATACCGATTGGAAAAATATAATAGAT
>CAZXTX010000406.1:0-2624 GCA_964643695.1 uncultured Mariniphaga sp.
CCGCTGTCAACCACCTATGTAACATTTATGGTTGCAATGGGAACATCACTTGCCGACCGTGCATGGGGGCGCGACAGTGCCGTTTACAGAATCTCAGGTGTATTTAACGTAATCGGCGGATGGTTTCTAACGGCAATTGTGGCATTTACCACAGCTGCATTTGTGGCATGGATTATCTCCATTGGCGGTTTAATAATGATTTTTGTATTCCTGACGGTAATAATCGTGGTGGTTATACGAACACACATCCTCTTCAAAAAAAGAAACCAATTGGCAATGGCAGAGGATGATGAAGTAATTACCGAAAGAGATGAAACCGAAAAAGTGATTGAAAAATGGAAAAAACAGATGCTGAAAACACTTTTTAAGGCACAAAAAATATACAGTGATACAATTTCCGGCTTTCTAAAAGAAGACCGTTCAGCATTAAAGGAAATAATAAACCTGAAAGAGGGCCTCAACCGGAAAACCAAAAAACAAAAAAGCAGAGTACTGGAAACAATTTCAAAAATTGAGGAAAATATTGATTCGGGGCATTTTTATGTACAGGCAACTGACCATCAGCGCGAAATGGCAAACTCGCTAAACTTTTTTGCAGAGCCGCTTTTTGAACATATTGACAATAACCATAAACCATTTACACGGCAACAGACTGAAGAATTAGAGTCATTAAAAAAGAATATTGACGAGTTTTTCAATTTTTTTATCACACTCGTGAAAAATGATAATTTCAGCCTCATCAGCAATCTGATTAAAATGCGGGATGATATACTCATAAAAATGGAAAACATGGAAGTTGCCCAGATAAAACGGATTAAGGCTCTGGAAGTCAACACCCGCAACTCTGTGCTTTTCTTCAATACGATTTCCGAAACCAAAAATATGCTGCTCCACACCATCAGCCTTTTAAAAGCCCACCGTAATTTCATACTGGTTTCAAGAGAAACAGGAAAAACAAAAAATCAGAAGAGAAATTGATAAATAACGGAAATATTAAGGAATATAATTCCTGACAACAACTTTTATTCTGTGGACAGGATTTTACTATCTTTACATTTTATATGAACTGCCTTAAAGCTGTAATTTATTCAGCATGATTTTAAATCAACATAGAAAATCCGGCCTGAGCCTGAAAAAGTTGTTTTTAACAATTAAATTTTTGTGAAAAAACAGAAAAACGTAAAAGTGAAAAGATATAAGTAATGCATGTTTTCTGAACATATAATTCAGGCCCGGATTCATAAGTTTTTTATGCTTCTGCTTTAAAACATCATACTTCTTTAAAACTTTACTTCATTTTTTTGTTATTACTTATTTTAAGATATGAGAAAAGCATTAATTTTCCTTTTACTGATAATCCCCGCAATAAAGGTTTTTTCGTTAAATTTTAATCCTGAAAACGATGATAATCCGAAGGATACAATAAAAGCATACTATCTTGACGAAATAGTTGTTTCCACATCGGTTAAGGAAACCAATGAGCTGAGGAATCTTCCCACTGCTGTTTCCTTTATTTCGCCCAAGCAGCTTTCAAACAACCAGACCGAATCACTCCCCGATTTAAGCGGTGTTATTCCCAACTTTTTCATTCCCTCATACGGTTCGCGGGTTTCAACACCGGTTTATATCCGCGGAATAGGTGCAAGATACGGTGCACAAACCGTAAGCCTCTATGTTGACAATGTGCCGAGTTTTAATCCTTCGGCTTTCGATTTTGAATTTCAGGACATTCAGCGGGTTGAGGTGCTGCGCGGTGCTCAGGGAACTCTTTACGGAAGAAATGCAATTGGCGGAATTGTAAATATATACACCATGTCGCCCCTAACTTTTCAGGGAACCTCTTTTATGATAAACGGCGGAAATTACGGACGGTTTGCCGCAAGCGGCTCAAATTACAGCAAATTGTCGGACAAGGTTGGTTTATCGGTTGCGGCCTATCACAAAAGGGATGACGGCTATTTTTACAACAGTTACACCGGTAAAAAAGTGGACGGTTCGGATAATACCGGCGGAAAGTTAAAGCTTGAATGGAATGCCAGCAGTGCATTTAAAGCGATGTTTTTTGCCAACTACGACAATTTTTCACAGGGTGCATTCCCTTATATGCACGAAGACTCAACCACATCCAGCTTCAATGAACCGTCAAGCTACAAGCGCGATTTGGTTACAAACGGCCTTACACTGAACTATTTTGGCGAAGGATACAGCATAAACTCCACAACAGGATACCAGTTTCTGAAAGACGACATGCGAATGGATCAGGATTACTCACCGCTTACGGTTTTTTCAATCCGCCAGCAGCAAAACCAGCACTCGGTAAGTCAGGAGATTACCATAAAATCAGAAAACAGAAGCAGATACAAATGGGTTGTGGGTGCCTTCGGGTTTTATGACCACCGAACCATTGACACACCGGTTATGCTGAAAGAGGATTTTGTGGCATCAATGCAGGCCGTATTGGATGCCCTTGCCGACAGAAGCCCTGCTGTTCCGATTATAAAATATACAAAAAACCAAATTGAGCTTCCCGGAATTTACAAAAAACCTGTAAAGGGTGCCGCAATTTTTCACCAGTCAACACTTAATGAACTGTTCGGCCTGAAAGGACTTTCAGCAACGGCAGG
>CAZXTX010000407.1:0-2619 GCA_964643695.1 uncultured Mariniphaga sp.
CCGTACATTTTGTTGTTTAATGCAACCTGTCCGAGCTGAAAGATGCGGGTGTCCTCACTTCCGGTTCTTCTGTCAAGAGCAATTGACTGCCTCAGTGCACCTGCATAGTGGCCGTCCTGAAGAAAAAACCATATCAGCAGCCGGCTGTAACCGGTAACATTCGGTTCGTCCTGAATCCGTTTTATAACCTGCTGGCGAAAATCATTTTTTAAACCTTCGTCAACATCAAGCCGTAATGCCGATGACAACGCACTTTCAACTCTTGGCAACTGCGCTTCGTCAAGCTTTACCAAATCGAGGTATTCTTCTATCATCTGACCATAGTTACGCAAATAGAGGTATGCCCTGGCAAGTTCGTAATTAAACTCTTCCTCCGGAATTTCCTTTCGGCCTTTCAGATACACTTTTCTTGCCCAGTCATATTCCTGCCACTGTAAAAATATATTCGCCAATGTCAGAATATTTGCTTTTGCAGCTGTGGTTTGTGACAATGCCTCTTGATATTTTTCTTCGGCATCTTTCAGTTTTTTTTGTGCTTTTAGTACATATCCCAGATGAATCAGGTACTCTGGATTTGTAGTCCGTTGTTTTTTTATCTCTTTTTGAATACTGTTTTCGGCTTCCTGAAAATTCTGAAGTTCAATTAATGAATTCAGATAGAGCCTGAAATACGAACTGTTGCCCGACTGAGTATAAACTTCGAGCAAAAGCGGGGCTGCTTTTTCAAAATCCTTTGCATTGTAATACTTTAATGCCAGTTGTATGGTGGTTTGAAGCTCATTCGGCTGATTTTGTGCCAAACCGGTTTCAGTGCTGACTATCAGGCATATTACAACAAAAACATATATAAGATACCGTTTTAACATAGCACAAAAATAACATGTTAAATTACAATTCGGTTTAATAATAACGGCATTTTCCTTTTTTTACTTCAAATATTAAAGGTTATTTTTGTCCTAAAATATTTTAATTATGGCTCATGAGTTGAAAGAAAGGCAGCGTCTGCCCCGGTGGATGAAAATGAAAATGCCAAAAGGCGAAAACTATTCAAAGGTTAAAAATCTGGTTGAAAAGCATGGCCTTCATACTATATGTACCAGTGGCAACTGCCCCAATATCGGCGATTGCTGGAGCAGGGGAACCGCCACGTTTATGATTCTCGGAGATATATGTACCCGCCGCTGTAAGTTTTGTGCCGTTAAAAGCGGAAAACCTCTCGCTCCCGACCTGAAAGAACCTGAAAAGGTTGCAGAATCGGTTCGGATAATGGAAGTAAGGCATTGTGTAATAACCTCGGTTGACCGCGACGACCTGGATGATCAGGGTGCCGGAATATGGGCACGCACCATTACTGAGGTTAAGCGCGTAAATCCGGATACCCGCATTGAGGTTCTTATTCCCGACTTCAGAGGAAAGGAGGAGTTGATTCATCAGATTATTGATGCAGGGCCCGATGTGATTTCCCATAATCTGGAAACCGTGGAGAGACTCACCCCGTTTGTAAGGTTTGCCTCAAAATACCGCCGCAGTCTGGATGTGGTGCGGTATATTGCCAATAACTACAAAATCTCCAAATCGGGAATTATGTTGGGACTGGGCGAAACCCATGAGGAGGTGCTGCAAACAATGGACGACCTGCGTGAAGCAGGCTGCAAGGTGATGACTATCGGACAATATCTTGCACCTACGGCAACACATATGCCGGTGGTGGAATACATCAAACCAGAACAGTTCAGGGAGTACCGCCGGATTGGCCTTGATAAAGGGTTTTCATTTGTGGAAAGCGCACCGCTGGTACGCAGTTCTTACCGCGCCGAGCAGCATGTGAATGCCTGAAACCATATCCCGGCTATGCCGGACAGAAAGAAAAACAAGTAATTTTCAATCTTATTAAAACATGGCATCATTTAATTACAATGACCTGGGCCTGAAGGATTACAAAGAAGTCTGGGACATGCAGGAACAGATTCTTGCCGGAATAATCGACGAAAAACGTCTTACAAAAAAGCCGGTTTCTGCAAATCAGTTTATTTTGGTGGAGCATCCTCATGTTTACACCCTCGGCAAAAGCGGAGACGAAAAAAATTTGCTGGCACAAGCAGATTTCCTCAAAAAAATTGATGCCGTATTCTATAAAATAAACCGCGGTGGCGATATTACCTATCACGGGCCGGGGCAAATTGTGGGTTACCCTATTATCGACCTCGAATATTACAAAATTGGGGTGAGGGAGTATATTGAAAAAATGGAACAGGCCATTATTGACACCATTGCGGAATTCGGCCTTGCAGGAAGCCGGAAAAGTGATGCAACAGGTGTGTGGCTGGATGCAGAACATCCCTCACGTGCAAGAAAAATATGCGCTATCGGCGTAAGGGTAAGCCGTTTTGTTACAATGCACGGCTTTGCCCTGAATGTAAATACCGATATGCGATATTTCAGCTACATAAATCCATGCGGATTAACCTTTGGCGTTACATCAATTCAGCAGGAAACCGGCAAAAAAACAGATATTGAAGAAGTTAAAAATATTCTGAAATCAAATTTTGACAAGGTTTTTGAGTTGAAGTCATAAAAAGAACTCTTTAGTTTCAATTTCTAAAACATATAAATTCAAAT
>CAZXTX010000408.1:0-2605 GCA_964643695.1 uncultured Mariniphaga sp.
GGGGTTACCCCTCATCAGTGGGAGATTACCTTTAATCCGCAAATACTTGAAAATTATTCTGTTACACCTGCAGAAATCAGTACTGTTGTCAACCGGCTTGGAGTTACTGAATTTTTGGGCAATCAGCAGGAAGGTTTCGGAACATCAGTTCCTGTGCTTGCAACCGAAAAATACATACCGCCCGAAGAATGGGAAAGTTTGCCGGTTTCCAACAAAAACGGGCGGATTGTTACTCTGGGAAATGTGGCATCGGTCAGACTTAAGGAGAAGCCGCCCACATCCTATTACAGGATTAACGGAAAAAATACCGTTAATCTGGTTCTTTATTCCGCCCCCGGGGAAAACCAGTTGAAACTATCAGCAAAAATCCGCGGCCAGTTGCAGCAAATTGTCACTAAACTTCCACCGGGCTATTCGGTACAGATTGCCAGTGACAGTACAGTATTTATAAAAGATGAACTGACAAAAATCGGCCTTCGTACTTTTTTTTCTTTACTGATTTTACTTTTGTTTGTACTGGCTGTCAGCCGCTCATTTCGAGTCTTGGGCATTCTGTTTTTGGCTCTTCTGGCCAACCTGCTTATTGCTTTTGTATTTTACTATCTCTTTAAAGTGGAAATCCATATCTATTCACTGGCAGGAATAACTGTTTCGTTCGGAATTATTATTGACAACAGCATAATTATGGTTACCCACCTGCAAAAACAAAAAGAGTTGCGGGTTTTTATCGCTCTGCTTGCTGCAACACTTACTACGCTGGGTGCACTTTCGGTTGTTTTTTTCCTGAAAGAAAATCAAAAAATACTTTTAATTGATTTTACCTGGGTTATGCTTATCAATCTTTCCGTTTCGCTGATTGTTTCCCTGTTCCTGGTTCCGGCACTAATGGAGAGTCTCTACCATAAAAAACCGAAAACTGCCGGATTCGGACAAAGAAAACTAATTATCCGTTTCACGGAATTTTACTACCGTTTTATTGGTTTTGAGAAGCGGTTTAAATGGGCATTTATTGTTTTGGCAATCCTTGGTTTCGGGTTACCGGTATGGATGTTACCCGATAGTATGGAAGGGGAGGGGAAGTTCGAAACTTTTTACAACAAAACGTTGGGCAATGAAAAATTTAAAGCTGACGTTAAACCGGTGCTTGAAAAAATTTTGGGCGGTTCTCTACGGCTTTTCAGCGAGCACGTTTTTGAAGGGAGTTTTTATTCCGACCCGGGAAAAACAACATTATACGTTAGGGGAAGCATGCCCGAAGGTTGCACCGTCCATCAACTGAATGAGGCAGTTCGTAAAATGGAGCAATATATCAGCCGGTTTGAGGAGGTGGAACAGTTTGAAACGCAGGTTGCCGGATATAATAACTCCTCCATAACTATTCATTTTACATCCGATTCAGAAAATTCATCATTTCCGTTTTTGCTAAAAGGTCAGATAGAAAGTAAAGCTATCTCACTGGGAGGCATGGACTGGTCGGTTTACGGGGTTGGAAAAGCATTTTCCAACGCATTGAATATGGATTATAAAAACAGCCATATCTTGCTGACAGGCTATAATTACAACGAATTGTATGGTTTTGCGGAACAATTGGAAAAAAGGCTGCTGGAAAATCCAAGGGTGGATAATACCGAAATAACCAGTTCGCAGTCGTGGTATGCAGCTACCCGGTTTGAATATAATCTTAATGTTGACAAAAACCTGCTGGCTTTTCATAAGTTGAATTATAACGATTTTACGGGGTCGTTATTTACACAGTTATATGAAAGAAATTTACAACCGTTTTACAACCAGACCGAATTACAGCCGGTTGTTTTGCTGTCTGACCGTAACAGGGAATACACTAAATGGGATTTTTATCATCAGCCGGTTGCTACCGATAAAGGGCAGAAAAAATTGTCGCTGGCCGGAGAAATTAAAAGACAACTTACCGGCAGGTCGATTTACAAAAAAAATCAGATATATCAGGTTTACCTGAGCTACAATTTCATTGGCCCTGGTCCGCTGGCTCAAATGGTACAGGAACGGGAAATCGAGGCCATCAACCAGTTGCTTCCGCTGGGATATAAGGCTCAGAAACCCGAGTCGTTTTTCTATTGGAATTTAAAAGATAAAAATCAGTATTGGTTGTTGCTGCTTATTATTGTTATTATCTATTTTATAACGGCTGTATTATTTGAGTCTCTTTTAAAACCGCTTGCGGTAATAAGTTTGATACCCATTTCATTTATCGGGGTATTTTTGACCTTTTATCTTTTTGGTTTTAATTTTGATCAGGGAGGTTTTGCCTCATTTATCCTGCTGAGTGGTCTGGTGGTAAATGCAGCCATTTACATAATTAATGATTTTAACAATCTTGTTGAGAGTAAAAATAAAACAGCATCTTTAACAACATATCTGAAAGCTTTTAATCAAAAAATTGTTGCTATCGTTTTAACCATATTTTCCACTGTACTTGGACTGGTTCCGTTTGTATGGAGCGGACAGTCGGAAGTGTTCTGGTTTGCTTTTGCTGCAGGTGCAATTGGCGGACTTATTTTTTCAATCGTAGCTATTTTGTTGTATTTGCCATTGTTTTTAAAACTACAAAACACATAACCAACTGCAA
>CAZXTX010000409.1:0-2577 GCA_964643695.1 uncultured Mariniphaga sp.
ATTTATAAATCAATTAGTAGCTTAATAAATTGTCCGGTTTTTTGTAGCAGGTTCACCTCAATAAATTTTCTCTTGTTTGTTGGGTCTGTTATTTTATCGTAAACAAGTTTTTCAATTTGTATTCTTACACCAAAACATATTGCTAATGGGTCTAACGTGCTATTTTCAAAAAGATATCGTCTTACTTCTCTAAATATTTTTTGAAAAAATTTATCTGGTTTTGCCCAATCAACATTTAGTTTTAACAACTTAAATTCATTTGTCAAGTCAATTGTACTAATTGATGGATGATAGTGGAAATAATAAGTGTCAACCATATTTTGAATACTTGGGTCTGTTCTTTTATAAATAAGTTTCAAAATATTCTGATTGGCTTTTATGTCTATTTGTTTTAAATAATTCACTTTAATTTTAGTGTCATTAAAGTAAAAATGATTGAAGAATAAAGGGTCAAGATGTGTTAATAGTATTGGAAATATTCTCCGTTTTTGTCTTTTCATTTCATCAATGAATGTTGAAATGTAGTATTGAAATGTAATTAAATTAGCATCATCCATATAATCAAAGATTTCATCTATTACAAGAATGCAATCTTTTTTCTTGAAATTTCTTCTTGATTTTAATAACAAAGCGATAAAAGTTAAAATATCACGCTGTCCATTTGATATTTCGTGAGCTTTAGGCCATTTTACAATAAGACTACTTCCTTCAACTTTTGGCTTAATCTCAAACCTGTCTTTGACTGGATTAAATGCGTCAATAGTTTTTGTGCAATCTTCTTTTTCGTCAAGATAAAAAAGGTATTTACAAGCTTTTTTGTAATTGACACCCATTTCTTTTTTTAAGTGAATAATTTGCCAAGCCGTAAGATATGCGTCAACTTCGTCTTGCACTTCTGCAAAACCAAATGATGTAACGATATCTGCGATTTTTTTTAATTCATCCAAAGATTGTAGTGTCGTTAGAACGTTGTCAGTAATCCAAGTTTTAATATTGTTACCTGTTCCTGTCTGTGCATTTATTTGAGTAAACACACCGTCAAATACCGATTTGATTTTTTTTAAATCAAATCGGCTAAAGTCAATTTCTGTTTCTGTCCTATAAATAAACGCTCCACATTTATACAAATTTGAAATGTTATTTAATAGCTTGTTTTCATTTGCACCAAACGAAGCTTTAATAGTAGCTGAATTGTAATTAAAATCAACTTTTGCAGGAATTGTCTGAATTAAAACTGTTGGAATTATGTCAAGTGATGTTTTTGCAAATGTTCTACCACCAAAAGATTGGACAACTGATTTTGGTTCAGTCTGATTGTTTATAACAAATACGTCAAATTTGTCTGAGATTGTATTTTGAGTATCGTCTGCAATAAGAGTTTCTCCTGTTGTCAAGGACAAAGAAAGAATAGGTCTGTTTGTAGTGTCTTTTTTATGATAGTGTTTCTCGTCTAACTCAATTTTATTACTCTTAAGTGAGTCAAAAGCAATAGCAAACGAACTTTTTCCAAAACCATTTGGTGCAACTAATATATTTGGTCTATTAGGAACTAAGTCGAGGTTGAATAAACTGTGTCCAACACCTTTAACGTTTGTAATTTCAATTGTTTTAATGTTCATTCTAAGCTATTGCGTTTCTTCATTACGGGTGACCGCTAACGTCCGGTAGCTTGGCGTTTGTGGCGAAAATTTAGCGCAAAAGTTTAATAGAAGCACTAATGTTCAGCCTCGCACAAATGTTCAATCGAAGCCGTTTACCCGCCATTGCGGCAAACTGGCTGTTGGCGGTTCGTTCTTTTTTAGAGTTGAAGTGTTAGTTTTAAATGTCCTCCAAGACCTGTTTGAATAATTTTCATCAAGGTTGAAAGTCTTATGTCACTTGCATTGTTTTCAATTCGTGAAATATACGATTTGTTTGTTCCGCATTTTTCTGCAAGTTCTTCCTGGGTTAAACCAAGTTTCAGCCTTGCTTCTTCAAGTAAGACTCCAAGTTTAAAAGCTTCAAACTCTTGTTCCCATTGTTCTCTCTTTTCTGCTCCTCGTTTACCATATTTGTTGTCGAGGATTTCGTCAAGAGTGGTAATATTATTTTCTTTTTTCGTTTTCATATTCTGCTTTTATTTTTAATGCCTTTTCAATTTCCGCTTTGGGTGTTTTTTGAGTTTTCTTTTGAAAGCCATTGCCTAATACAACTAAGTTTCCTTTGTCGAAGAAGGCGAATATTCTAAAAATATTGCTTTTAACCTCCACTCGTACCTCAAAAAGTCCGTCAGTTCCAGTCATATGGTCAAAATACTTTTTAGGAATTCTGTCTAAAGTCCTTAGTAAATTCAATGTCCATTCAATCTTGCGTTGAACTTCGTCTGTCTGAGTTTCATAGAAGTCCAAAAAGTATCTTTTATATGCTATTACCTGTCTAATCATATTTATTTCGCAAAGTTAACTAATTAGACAACAACCAGCAAATTTCCCTTAAGTTTTTTGTAGAAGTTCTTTGTTTAGAATGACCGCCAACGCTTAATATACGCACTCCAAATATATAACATTCGTATATATTTACCATATAACATTCGTATAT
>CAZXTX010000410.1:0-2574 GCA_964643695.1 uncultured Mariniphaga sp.
AATTTTGCTTTTAAAGCAGCCTGCCGGGCTTCATTCCAGAATTGCTGATTCATTATGGTTGTACCTCTTGCGCCGGCTTCGGCAGCAGTAACATTTCCGTTTTTATCAACAGTTATTCTGACAATAACAATACCTTCTTCATTTCCCGGATAAACAGGTTTTGGAAGTGTTCTTGCCGAGCGTCCCGACAAATCAAATGAAACGCCTGTTCCCTGACTTCCGTCGCCGCTGCCACCCGGGCCGTAAGTTCCGGCATTGGGATCGCCGGTGGGAACACCCTGATTTCCTCCCGGAAATGTGGCACCCTGATTCGGGTTTGTTCCGGTTCCCTGTCCGCCGGGGCCGCTTGCATTACCACCAAAAGCTCCCTGTGCACGTGAATTGATTTCGGTAATTCGGCGTTGCTCCTCCTCACGCTTTTGTCTTTCAAGTTCAGCCTGCCTCTGCCGCTCCAATTCGGCTTGTTTTTGCCGTTCCAGCTCGGCCTGCCGCTGACGCTCAATTTCTGCCTGTTTTTGTTTTTCAGCTTCGGCAACCTTTTGCTGTTCAATACGGCGCTGTTCCTCAAGTTTCCGCTGTCTTTCCGCCTCTTCGCGGCGTTTTGTTTCGGCAGCATTAATTGCGGCAGTCTGTTCATAATCCTGCGTCATTGCTGTCTCATTTGCAGGTTTACTCGCGGCAGGAGGAGGTGTGGCAGCAGGTTGCGGAGGAGGGGGAACGGCAGTTACCGGTTCACTTCGGGTTGGCGGGGGAGTTGCTGTTCCGCGCTGAGGTGCCGGTTCAATATCACCAAATCCCTGATCGCTGGTTCCGAAATTAACTAAAATACCCTCTTCGCCGGGTAGCGGAAGCGGAGTAAAAAAGCCAAACAGAATCAGTATCAGGAATACAACAATGTGAAAAATTACTGTTCCTACAATACCATTTGTATGTTTTTCAAATAAAGTCATCTTGATTCGGGCGCAGTGGCCGCTATCACCTTATACTTGTTTTTACGTGCAATGTTCATAATTTTTACAACTTCTTCCCATGGAACTGTTTTTTCGGCATGGAGCGATATATATATATCATCATCACCAACACCGTACCGGTTTTGCAAAAAAGGTTCTATTTCCGCAAAATCAACCCGTTTAAGCTGTCCGCCGTCATTTACGTAATACCTCAAATCCTTGGTAATTGATACTGTGGTAACCGGTTTTGCGGCAGTCTGATTGTTACTTTGCGGCAGAAGCAACTTTAGTGCATTTGGTGCAACCAAAGTAGAAGTTATCATAAAGAATATGAGCAGCAAAAATACAATATCCGTCATAGACGACATACTGAATGATGCATCAACTTTGTTTCTGCGTTTTAAAGCCATCTTAATTATTTATACGGGTTCATTCAGCAGATCCATAAACTCGGTGGTGGTGGCTTCCATTTTAAAAACCACATCTTCCACACTTGTAACTAAAATATTATAGGCAAAATAAGCTATAATACCCACAATAAGGCCGGCAACAGTAGTTACCATTGCCTGATATATTCCTGTTGAAAGAATTGTTACATCAATATTGTTTCCGGCATTGGCCATATCGTAAAATGCCTGAATCATTCCCATAACGGTTCCTAAGAATCCGAGCATAGGGGCACCTCCGGCAGCAGATGCAAGTACAGGCAGTCCTTTTTCCAGTTTTGAAATTTCAAGGTTTCCGACATTTTCTATGGCTGTACTGACATCGCTCAGCGGCCTTCCGATACGGCTGATTCCTTTTTCAAGCATTCTTGAAGCCGGACTTGAATCGGTGCGGCAAAGCATTATTGCTTCATCAATTTTACCGTTGGTAATATACACCTTAATCTTCTCAAGAAGCCCCGAATCAAACTTTCCTGCTTTTTTAATTGCAAAGTAACGCTCAACGAATATGTAAACCGCTATTACTGAAAGCAGTAAAATCGGAATCATAATCCAGCCGCCTTTGAGGGCTAAATCAAAAAATTTAAGGGAAATTCCATCCGGATCTGTGGCCATTGTGTCCAAATCGGCTGCCATATCGGCCTGAATCATTAAAAGTTTCAACATGGATAATTGTATTGTTTTAATTTTTATTCAAAACGAAGCTAAGCTTCAAATATTATAATTTGCAAAAATAAGGAATATTCTTTTACATATCTTATCAACATACATCTATCCGCATAAAGTTATCAGAGGTTTTTCAACTATCGACATCATTATGTTTTTTACAGTTGCCATTTGTTCTGTTTATATTTTCATTTTGATTTGGGTACAAAATAAGAAGGCAGAATATACTGTCTGTAATCGATGAATTAATAATCAGAATTGAATTATAGAAAAAATATTTCGTATGAAGAACCTGTGCAAACTTTTATATAAATGTTTACTGATATTCAACTGTTCCTCCCGAATATCTGATATTATGCAATCCGGCAAATCCTGGTGTAAATATGCCTGATATTACAAAATATAATATAAATACATTTGTCCTATAATTAATATTAAGTTAAATAAAATATATATTAAAATAGGGAGTAAATTTAAACTCCCTATTCTGATTATTTATGACTGTCCTAATT
>CAZXTX010000411.1:0-2571 GCA_964643695.1 uncultured Mariniphaga sp.
CGTGGTATGTTATTCCGGCAGATAAAAAGTTTTTTGAAAGAGTGGCGGTAGGAAATATTATTCTGGAACATTTTAAAAAGCTTAAATTAAGGTTCCCAAAACCGGAATCTCCTGAAATACTTGCAGAGGCCAGAGAAATCTTGCTGAATGAGTAGGGGCAGATTATTTTTTTGATTTCTCCCGAATCATATCATCAATAGTTGTGACAAACCAGAAAACCGAGAAAACAGAAGCCACAAGTGCAACAAATCCAATAAAATGGAAAGAGAGCAGTAAGTTCTTGCCTCCGGTAAAGTATGCTCCAAGTGACAAAAAAGCAATAACTGCATACATGGCTCCAAAAACCGTAATATAACTTTTTGAAAAATCAGATTCAGGTTTGAGTACCTGCTGATGCTTTTTTGACAGGGAAGCTTCAGTTTCAATCTGGTGCATAATGCGGTATTTCATGTTCTCAGGTGCATGCTTTTTCGCCGGCTGCATCATCCTGCGAATCATTTTTTCATCTTCATTATTTATATTGTTTTCAGTCATCTTTTTTTGTGTTACAGATTTATAATTTTCATGAAAATATAATTAAAATTCGGGTTTTTTGTAATGTTTTTCCCATGTTTCCTTAAAACTTTGCCGTGCCCTGAAGAGTTTTACTTTTACATTTGACACGTTCAGCCCTGTTATTTTTGCAATATCCCTGACCGAATTTTCTTCAAGATAGAAAAGAGTGAGCATTAATGCTTCGCTGTCCGGTATCTGTTTAAGAATATTCTCAACTGTTTCTTCGGTTTCCTTTTCTAAAATTTGTTTTTCGGTATTAAATTCAGATTCGGTTTGAATATTCGAAAGTTCGCTTTCTGAACCGGTTGAATATTTTTGTGACCTGATGAATGTTATTGCCGTGTTGTAAACTATACGGTAGAGCCATGTTGAAAACTTGCTCTCTTTTCTGAAACTGTGCAAATTGCGGTATGCCTTTACAAAACTATCCTGTACAACATCTTCTGCATCCTGCATATTTTTGCATATTCGCCAGGCTATGGTAATTGCCGTATCCTGATATTTTTCAACAAAATAGCCGAATGCAGAACTGTTGCCTGAAAGCACCTGTTGTACCAGTTGGTTTTCGTTCATTGCACAATTCTATAAATCCTGATTGCTTTCTTCGTTTTGTGATGTTTCACTATATTTTTTTGAAACAAAGAAATAGATTAAATAACCCAGACCGAGAAAAATTATCACACTTGCCGAAAAAGCCCAGAACATACTGTCTTCATCCAAACCTAAAAGATGTTTTCCGATTACAAGTCCGGTAATTGCACCGATACCCACAGATAACAGCACAATGCCGTTGCGCAGTGATAAAAGACGGTTTGGCGTGGCTCTTCTTTTTGGTATATCGGGCGGAATTATACCCTGATTGATAAGTCCCATTCTTTCTTTATGTTTATTTCTCATGGAAGTAATCCAGATGATAATTCCCCCGCCAATCGGTAATGCTATGGTTGAAAAGATAGCGATAAAAGCAATTGAATATTCCATAATAAAATTTTAAAAAGTTGTTTTATACCAGATAGACACAAACTTTTAAAGATTGGTTACAAAAAACAATGAATTTCTTAAGTAATTTTTTTATTTTATTGAAAATCAAAGCTTCAAACACACAGGGCATAGTTGTCGCGCCGCGGATTTATCAGTAAAACAGGTAAATTCTTTGCATTTTGGATAATTTTTCTCTCCGGAAGGCCAATCAGTTTATCTAACGGAGTTATGTGTGAACTGCCTAAAAGAATAAATAGTCCCGCCTTTTGAGAATGAGCAAAATTCAGTGCCTCATAACTTATCTGTAAACTTGTTCTGGTTCCTTTAATGATTTTATGTTTTACATTAAACTCCTGATAAAGCTTTTTGGAAAAACGAATGTTGCTGGTAACCTGTTGCCGTGAATCACGATTTTTATCGTCTGATGCGATAACGGTTACTTCCGATTTTGCAAACTTACCAAACCATGCACTCCATAATGAAGAGTCGCTTGTTGTTTTCCGAAGGTCAACCGGCATTACAATTTTTTTGAATTCTGAAACTTCCGCATCAGGATTTACAAACAGAAACGGAACCGGGCTTTCGGTCACCGATTTTGAAAACTTTTTATACTCTCCGGAATTTGCAACAAGCAAAATTGCCTCGTGATTATCGGCTAAAATTTCCGGCATATCGCGAAAATGTTCATTAATAACCAGAACAGAAGTTTTTAGTCCGGGCATTTCCCTGTTTACCGGTTTTAAATAATCATTCAGCTTTTGTTCATATTCATTTTTGAATTTTAAGTTTCTTCTGTTTGCAATGTGTGTTAAGCAAAGTTCTTTTCCGAAAACGGATGCCAGTCTGATACCGTACAAGATTATATTTTTGTCACTTGAGGTAAAAGACAGAAGTACAATGATTTTTTGTTCCTTTTTTTGCTCCATTTTCAAAATTTGTCTTAAAAATAAGGAAATACTTTAAGTGAATTGTATTCCTTGCAAGGTTAAAGCATATTTTAAAACAATAAAATTTTAAATTTACAATGATATAAAC
>CAZXTX010000412.1:0-2550 GCA_964643695.1 uncultured Mariniphaga sp.
TTTCTGACAAATTCAACCCATGACTCCTGATGTAAATCACTCAGAACAAGCTCTTCGTCAGTGTCAGTTACCAGCCACGAGTTTTCTTTTAATTCTCTTTCAAGCTGGCCGGAATCCCAACCCGAATACCCCACAAAAAACCTGATGTCATCTTCCGGAACAAGGCCTGCGGTAATCAGTTGTTTCAGCAAATTAAAGTCACCACCCCAGTATAAATTCCCTAAAACATGAATACTTCCCGGCAGCCTTTTGCCAAGCTTGTGAATAAAGTATATGGAATCTGTTGAAACAGGCCCGCCAAGATAAACATCACCTTCAAATTCAGGAAAATCGGGAACTATGTCATTAATTGAAAATTCCACCTTTTTATTTAATATAAACCCAACGGCTCCTTTATTGCTGAAAGCCGTCAGTAAAATTACCGAACGGTTGAAGTAACTGCCCGGCAAAAACGGTTCTGCAATAAGTATCCTACCTTTTTTGGGTTCCACATTGTTGGATCTGATTTTGAATATGTCTAAATTATCTTTCATTTCTGGTAGCAATATACTAAAATACAACTATCCTGCAAACTGTGGATAGTTATAACAAAAAAAATAAAAAAATTGCAGGAAATTAAATCAGTCTTCCTCAACCACTATATAAATATCTTCATCGGGTTTACTCATAAAAAACTGTTCGCGCGCAAATCTTTCGAGTTCTTTTTCACCGGCACTTAAATCCTCAAGCTTTTGCTTGTCTGACCTGATAAGCTCTTCGTAGTATTCCTTTTGTCTGGTAAATTCTTTTAATCGGCGTTTATTTTCGGAATGAGATACAAAACTGTTTTCATCAAAAAATACTATCCATGCCAAAAATAATATGGAAGCAATAAAATATTTATTTTTCAATATTTTACCCCATTTTAAATTAAACTTTCCTTTGCCTGCCATATATTTCAGCTTTAAAAATTCAAAATTAATGCATAGAACAGACAAATAAAATGTTTCACTCTCATTTTTATAAACAATTAACTGTTTATACTTCATCAGATAAAAGCAGTAAACAAAGTATTTTTTCAAGATATTTGTTTAAAAGAACTTTGCAACTTCTTTTAAACTTTAATTGCATATTATTGTAATATATTTAATTTTATGCCGTTGGGCAAACCTTTATATAATATTATTACAGAACGACTGTGGACTGGAAAAACAGCAGGCGAAAGAAAGAAGCTTTTTGAACTGTTGCTGGCTTTTTTAATTTTTCAGTTACTGACAGTTACCAATCTTGCTTTAAATTTTTTGGCAGGAACAGGTACTTCATGTATTATTTGCGACTCTGCTTTGGTTCTGATAGTTTTTATAGTGCTATTGTGTTTAATTTACGGCAAAGAAAATTGTGCGCTAAATTCTTTTTTTTCTGTTCCTGTTTTTATTTATGCATATTTTATTTCAGATTTTTCGGCAATTCAGCATCCTCCCTCAACAATCTTCCAGTCAGCAATATGGCTTCTGGCAGGTGCTTTTTTTCTGTTGTATTATACCGAAACAGACACCAAAGTAATTTTATATTCGCTCATTTCTGTACTGACAATATTTTTTCAGTTACATAAAACAGATGCATTTTTTGATTTAAACAGCGATAATATCCTGTTTCTTCCGTATCCGCTAATTTCATTTATAATTATTTTTTCAGCCGGTTTTTTGTTAAGAAAAAAACATTTCAAAATCTCATCTAAAATTAGCGAAAAGCTAAATTTTACACTTCAAAACATTTCAAAATTATTTCGCGAAACTACATTCCCTGTGGCTGAAATAAAGGCTGAACGTGATAATGAAGGAAATATCATTCAGCTTTTAATTGAAAAAATCAACAACTCTTTTGAATCGACATTCAAAATACAATTGTATGAAGCAAAAAACCAGGAAGCAAATTACATATTGGATTTAGCTTTGCGGCAATCTTTTGATTTAAACAACCTGATACTTTTTGGCCATCATAAAACAAAGGAATTTCATGCCGTAAAACTCGAAAAATGGTATAAAACTCATATACTGAAACCAGACCCCAACAAGGTTTTCATAATCTTTGAAGATATTACCAAAGAGAAAAAAGCGCTTTTAAAACTTGAAGAAAGCAGGAAACGTTACAAGGTTCTGCTTGAGGCAATTCCGGATATGTTTTTTGTTATTGGCAAAGACGGAACCTATGAAGATTTTGTGATAAAAGAGAGTGACCTTTACAAGCTTGAAGATGCAAACATTGTTGGAAGCACCATTTTTGACGTTGGTTTTCCGCAAAACATGGCTGAAAAAATAATGAGCTGCATTCAGTCAAGTATAAAAAACAACTCGCTTGAAACTATTGAATACTCGCTTGCAACACCAAACGGTACTTTTTTGTATGAAATGCGTCTGGCAAAACTATCACCTCGCTCTGTAATTTCTGTTGCACGTGATATAACAAAACGAAAAAATGCCGAATTTAATCTTGAACGGGCAAAAAAGAAAGCTGAAGAAAGCGACCGCCTAAAATCTGCTTTCCTTGCCAACCTTTCTCACGAAATCCGGA
>CAZXTX010000413.1:0-2543 GCA_964643695.1 uncultured Mariniphaga sp.
TTCCCTTCTAATATGGCAGCCAACGGAACTGCCGATGACGGCTCTATAATAATTTTCATCCGCTCCCAGATTAACCGCATTGCCTCAATTATTTTTTCTTCGGAAACGGTAACCACATCATCAACATAATTGAGTAATATTTCGAAATTTCTTGTGCCGAGGGAAGTCAGAAGGCCATCGGCAATTGTACGGGGATTTTCTGACGGCACAAACTGTTTAGTTTTAAAAGAGCGAAATGCATCATCCGCCTCTTTTGGTTCGGCAGCAATCATTTTACATTCAGGCAGCAATGTTT
The DNA here is from genome assembly GCA_964643695.1 of uncultured Mariniphaga sp. Taxonomy (GTDB): domain Bacteria; phylum Bacteroidota; class Bacteroidia; order Bacteroidales; family Prolixibacteraceae; genus Mariniphaga. The sequence goes on from CAZXTX010000413.1 coordinate 296, forward strand.
TTACAGAAATGGCTGTTCCCCCGAGCAGCCCTCCGCCACCAACCGGTGCCATAATAATATCAAATTCTTTTACGTCTTCAATCAGTTCTTTTGCTGCGGTACCCTGTCCGGCAATCACATGAAAATTATTATACGGATGAATTTCCGTTGCTCCCGTTTTTGTGATAACTTCTTTAAGTGTACTGTCGCGAGCTGCCAAATCAGGTTTGCAGTATGTGATATTTGCGCCATAACCTGCCACTACTCTCTTTTTTATTTCGGCAGAATTTTCGGGCATTACAATATAGGCAGGAATTCCCCGTAACCCAGCAGCCAGTGCAAGAGCGGCAGCGTGGTTCCCCGATGAATGCGTAGCCACACCGTTTTTCACATCTTCTTCAGACAAAGAAAAAACAGCATTACAGGCTCCGCGAAATTTAAAAGCACCTACTTTCTGGAAGTTTTCGCACTTAAAAAACAGACTGCCTCCAACTATTTTGTTTATACCGGAAGAGGTAAGCACAGGAGTACGGTGAATATATTTGCTTATGGTTTTATGAGCATTTTCAATATCGGCAAATTCAGGTATAAACTTTTTACTCATTTATAATATTTTTTAATTTATGATTAGTGCAGGCAAGATAAATTTTCAAAATTCATCTTTAAAGAAAAAGGCATTTACTCCCTTTACACCCGGACGAAACCTGAACAGTCCGCCGGAATGAGGATATTTCTCCAAATCTTCGCTGCTTGTTCCCAGTCTTGCAGTAGTGATATACAAGGTGCCCAAATCATCATCTCCAAAGGCACATGAAGTTACATTTTTTGCCGGCACGTTTATTTTTCGCAACAGCTCTCCTGTTTTCGGATTCCAGCAACCTACAGCTGCTCCGCCCCAGAGTGCTATCCACAGATTGCCTTCAGAATCAATTGTCATTCCATCGGGAGCGCCCATCTCTGCCGGCACTTCAACTGCAGTTTGCGGATTTGAAATTTCTCCGGTTTCGTTATCGTATTCCCACACCACTACTTTTTGAGTAGGGGTATCAATGTAATACATTTTTGATGCATCTGCCGACCATACTATACCGTTGGAAACAGATACATTTTCTATCATTTTATGTACGGAACTGTCGGGATTAAGGCGGTAAAGTGCTCCCTCGCCCGGTTTTCCGTCAATATGCATGGTACCTGCCCAAAACCTGCCTGCCGGATCGCATTTGCCGTCATTAAACCGGTTTTCTGGTTTATCTTCTTCAGGATCGGCAATGAATTTTTTGGTTCCGGTTTCAGGATCAAGCCGGTAAAATCCGTTTTCGAGAGCAAGGATGACATTCCCTGATTCTGCAGGCACCACCGTGCCTATCATCTGTCCCACAAGCATCTCTTTGTTGCTCTTAAGTTTGGGATTATAAAAATTGAGGATTTTTTCAGTGATATTTACCCAGATGAGTTCTCCCGTTTTATAATTCCATACTGCTCCTTCACCAAGCTCCGACCTGATATCCAACTCAAGTTCGGCAGTATCTTCTTTTTTAGCTGTACATCCCAAAAGCATAATTAAGGAAAAAAATATTATCAGTTTAGTATTCATTTTTTTTATGTATGTAATTAAAGTTTTTCAATAAGTGATATCACGGTATGATAACAATATACTACAGATTCGGATTAAATACTTTCCGGTTTTTACAGAAAAAATGCTAAAATACAAAATTAAATAATTGAGAATTGAGAATTGATAATTGACAGTTGACAATGAAAAGTTTTTGTTACAATTGAAAAAAGGTGTTTATCAGGTTGATATTTTGGATATTAGGTAGATATTTATGGTTATTTTAACCACGGAGAGCACAGAGTGTCACAGAGGATGTTTTTTTCATCGCTATGACCTTGTCAAAGCCGGTTCCGGCTTGTCGGAAAACTTCATATGCTGACAAATCAATATTGCCGGGGGCAGATAGTATTTCGTCCCCCTTTAATTGCAAAAGATAATTTGTAGTGCTTTCTTTCAATATTAAAGGGGGATTGAGGGGGATTGTAAATTTGATCTTCAATCAATAAAAACATTCAATTTCTTTTAGCAGTTTGCGGTATTAAATCCCCCTTGTCTTCCCCCTTTGGAATTCATCAGTTGTTTTTCATGGCAGCACGGCATCCAAAGGGGGACAAGTTCTGAACAACCACTTTTTTTTATTAAAACTTCGTCCCTAACTTCTCCTCGTTCGGAAACTAAGAGTAGAGGCTTTAGTCATACCATGACTTTGACCAA
>CAZXTX010000414.1:0-2528 GCA_964643695.1 uncultured Mariniphaga sp.
TTCACTTACCTATATGGCTGCCGAAAGGCTTTATATGTCGGGAGACCCGGGTGCATTATCACAGCTGCAAAGGTATTTACAGCAGTTTCCGCGCGGCAGTTTTGCAACAAATGCTAATTTTTATCTTGCCGAACTGTTGTACAAGGAGGGTAATTACACACGCGCAAATGAGCACTACTCTTTTGTGGCGCAGCAACCCGGCAATATTTTCAGCGAGCAGGCACTGTCACGAGCTTCTGAACTTACATACAATGCCGGTGACTATGAAAAATCACTTGAATTTTTCAACAAACTTGAGAGAGTTGCCGGCAGTAAATGGAATCAGTTAAAGGCATATACCGGACAGATGAGATGTAATTTTAATCTGAAACGATACAATGATGCGATAGTGGCGGCAGAAAAGGTGAAAAAATCTGAAGTGGCAAACGAAGCCTGGATAAAAGAGGCAGATTTTATTTCGGGAAAATCACAGTATATGGACGGCAATCAGAATGGAGCACTTGAATCGCTGCGGGCAGTTTCTGCTGATACCAAACTTGAACAGGGTGCAGAGGCAAAATTTCTTGTTGCTGAAATTTTATACAAACAAAATCAAAAACAAAAGTCAGAAGAAGAGATAATGGATTTTATTTCAAAGGGAACACCATATCAGTTTTGGCTTGGAAAATCCTTTATTCTTTTGTCCAATATTTATCTTGACAGGAGTGATGATTTTCAGGCCAAACACACATTGCGAAGCGTGGTTGAAAATTATGGCAATGAAAATGACGGTGTTAAATCTGAAGCATCAAGGAAACTGGCTGAAATAGAGGCACGTGAAAAAACAGATCAGCAGCGTGCAAAAGACAGCTCATTTCAGTTGAAAATCAATTAATTTTAAAAAGGAAAACATGATTTCGAAAAGAATAAAATATATTTTAATCGGAGCTTTATTGGTAACTGCAGGAAAAGTATTTGCACAGCGCGACACAACTTTTACTCAGGAGGTGGAGGTGGTAAAAGCATATACACCCACTATTTCTGATGCCAATAAAATAAGCAGTATGCCGGAAATTAAAGATACTGAGCATAAAAAACCGAGTTTTAATTACTCTATTTTTAGTCAGCCTGTTTTTAACACTTTTTCCGTAAATACGCTTAAAGCTGCAGCAACTGCACCCGAACCGCGCGAAGATACCGGGCTCGGACTGATAAGAGCCGGTGTCGGGAATTACAATAAACCTTATGGTGAGCTGTTTTTCAACAACCGTTACTCACGTAATACACTTTTTGGAATTCACGGCAAGCATCTTTCTTCTCACGGAAAAATTCATCTTGAAGGAGAAAAAGAGAGGGTGAAAGCACCTTTTTCAGATAATGAGGCCGAGATATTTTTTAAACATCTTTTTGTCAACTCTGTACTTTCGGCTAATCTGGGGTTTGCACACAACGGATTTAACTATTACGGATACCCGTCGGGGCCGGTTCCCGAAGCTTTGAAACAGGATAATCAGCTGATAAATTATTTTGGTGACAGACAAACTTTTTCAAAGGGAAGTTTTAATATCGGACTTGAAAATGCCGCTGCCAGAAAAAAAGATTTCACATTCGATTTTAATTTTCTTTATCACTATTTCGGAACAAAAACAGGCCAGAGAGAACATTTGGGTGAATTAATGACTGATGTCAGAAAGCCGTTTGACAAAGGGGCAGGAATGCTTAAAGCCGGAATAACCCATTTTCAGGCAAACGGAATATCAGACAAATATCTGATGGTTTTTGGGAAAGGCCAGATAGAGCAGGGGAGAAATTCGCAAACATGGATTACTGCAAAACCGTCATTCCTGCTTGGCGGCGATGTTGCAAATGTTCAACTGGGAGTAAATTCATGGATTGTGTTTGACAGCAGTACTGACATGAAAATAAGACTGTCGCCGAATATTCTGGCAAATCTGGTTCCCGTAAAAGAGATAATAAAAATATTTGCAGGAATTGACGGCAACTTTATTCAGAACAACTATTCAAAAATTGCTTATGAAAATCCGTTTGTCAATCCTGAACATCTGGTAAAAAACACCTTTGAGCGATTCAGGTTTTTTGGCGGGTTTGACGGAAAATTTGCACCCAAAACTAAGTTTAAACTTTCGGCAGAATATTCCTTTATCAATGATAAACCATTCTATTTTCAGTATCGTCACGGAAACTTTACCGGCACTGATTTTACAGGTTCAATATCTGATAATCATTTTGATGTTTTTTATGATAATATTGAATTGCTGAAGTTTAATCTTGAAGTTTTTCATGCGGAATTTGAAAAGGTAAATCTGCTGCTTTCAGGAAATTACTATGTATATAAGATGGAAGCTCTGAGTACTCCATGGAATTTACCCGACTGGGATGCTAAATTTTCACTGACCTACCGGGCTTCGGATCAGCTTAGTTTTTCTGCCGACATGTTTCTTACAGGACAACGGAAAGCACTTGTGATGGGTGTGCCCGGTGCGGAATTGCGTCCGATGTCATTGAGCGACCTGCTGATGCATGATGAT
>CAZXTX010000415.1:0-2522 GCA_964643695.1 uncultured Mariniphaga sp.
CTGCTCTCAGCCTTACCCATTCACCTGTGCATACTGTTGAGTACTACTGTAATCTGGCTGATGAACTGATTGCCGATGGAGCCGATGAAATTTGTCTGAAAGACATGGCCGGTGTCAGCCGTCCTGCATCTCTGGGAAAAATAGTGAAATATATAAAGGAAAAATATCCGAATATTCTGGTTCAGTACCATGCACAAACCGGGCCCGGTTTTGCACCTGCTTCCATACTTGAAGCTGCAAGGGCAGGCTGTGAAATAATTGATGTGGGAATGGAACCGCTCGCTTGGGGAACCGGTCATGCAGATGTTTTGATGGTCAGGGAAATGCTGAAGGATGACGGATTTCTGGTGCCTGATATTAACATGAAGGCATATATGAATGCACGGTCACTTACTCAGGAATTTATTGATGACTTTTTGGGATATTATATTCCTGAACAGAACCGTCAGTTGAATTCACTGCTGATTGCATCCGGACTGCCGGGAGGAATGATGGGCTCACTTATGAACGACCTTAGGGATAACCGCAAAAGCCTGAACAAATGGTACAAAAAGAATGACAAACCGCTTATAACACAGGATGAACTGCTGATAAAACTTTTTGATGAAGTTGAATATGTTTGGCCAAAAGTTGGTTATCCGCCGCTGGTAACTCCATTTTCACAGTATGTGAAAAACCTTGCTCTGTTTAATGTAATACAGATGGAAAAGGGAAGGAAACGCTGGACAATGATAGCCGATGATATCTGGGATATGATTCTGGGTAAATCAGGAAAATTACCTGGAGAGGTGGCACCGGAAATTAAAGAACTTGCAGCAGAGCAGGGAAGAGAATTTTTTACCGGAAATCCACAGGATGAATATCCCGACAAACTCGATGAATTCCGCGAGGAAATGAGGAGAAACAACTGGGATTTCGGACAGGATGATGAGGAACTTTTTGAACTGGCAATGCATCCAGAACAGTATCGTGCTTATAAGTCGGGACAGGCAAAGGCCCATTTTGAAGCTGATCTGGCTGTACGCAAGGCTAAAAAGGAAGCAATGAAAGCTCCTGCAGTTGCTGTTTCGTCCGGTGTGTTTGAACCTAAAGAGTTAAATGTTGAAGTTAACGGAGTACAGTATAAGGTTACTGTTTCATACGGAGATTCAGACAAGAAAAGTAAAAAGAAGTCAGAACCGGCAGTAAAGCAACAGGAGGTTGAAGAACCTTCAAATAGAGCACCTGAAATTGTTACAGGTGATGTTAAAGAGGTGATTTCGCCGCTGGAAGGAAAGTTTTATCTCACAAAAGATCCTTCTGAAACAGCCAGGAAAATTGGCGATCAGGTTAAACCGGGAGATGTGGTTGCCTACATTGAATCAATGAAAACATATAATGCAATTGTAACCGAGGAGGCAGGAAAAATTGCAGAATTTTGCTTTAACAACGGTGATTCCGTTGATGAAGATGACGTAATCATAAAATTGCAATAGTAAAATGCAGAATATTTTTTCAAGTTTATTTGAAATGACGGCCTTTGGTACTATTACTTACCAGACTGTCATTATGTGGGTTATTGCATTTTTGCTGCTTTATTTAGGTATAAAAAAACAATATGAGCCATTGCTACTTGTCCCTATAGGATTTGGTGTTCTCATTGCCAATTTTCCCGGTGGCGGAATGGGTATTGTGGATGCTTCCATGGTCGAACTTGGTGATGGAAGGTATAAAAACCTGCTTGAAATAGCTACTGATCACGGAATACTCAATTTTTTATATTATGCACTGATAAAAACCAGTTTCCTTCCTCCCATTATTTTTATGGGAGTGGGAGCACTTACCGATTTCGGGCCGATGCTGCGAAATCTTCGGCTTGCATTTTTTGGTGCGGCTGCTCAAATCGGAATTTTTACCGTTTTGATAGGAGCCATACTTCTGGGGTTTGACCTTAAAGAGGCGGCTTCGCTGGGTATTATCGGCGGTGCCGACGGGCCAACCGCAATTTACACCACAATTAAGCTTGCACCCCATTTGCTCGGCCCTATTGCCATTGCGGCATATTCGTATATGGCTCTGGTGCCGGTAATTATTCCGCTGGTGGCCAATTTACTGATGACCAAAAAAGAGTTCAAAATCAACATGCGGGAAATGGACAAAAAATATCCGCCAAAGCATGAAATTAAAAATTTGAAAGCGTTAAAAATTGTTTTTCCCATTGTATTGGGAACAGTAGTTGCCATTTTTGTTCCGTCATCCGTTCCGTTGCTTGGTATGCTGCTATTCGGTAATCTGGTAAAGGAAATCGGTACATCAACCAGCAGGCTTGCTGATGCTGCTTCAGGGCCGATTTTAAACACCGCAACCATTTTTCTTGGCTTGGCAGTTGGTGCAACCATGACTGAGGAAGTTTTCCTCGCGCCAAAAACACTGGGAATAATCATTGGAGGATTTCTTGCATTTGCATTGTCGGTTGCCGGTGGAATTCTGGCAGTTAAAATATATAATCTTTTTGTGAAGAAGAAAATCAATCCGCTTATCGG
>CAZXTX010000416.1:0-2518 GCA_964643695.1 uncultured Mariniphaga sp.
ACACTAGGATCGGCAATTACGAAGTACCCCGGTTCTACGGTAACGCCGATTATGAAAACAACCTGTTTTCTGCCGGATTAAATATAACACCACAGGACAGTGGAAAACTGGAAGCACGAGCCGAACTGCCGGTTACTTTTATGCCTGATTCAATGAAATTCAGCATAAATCAGAAAAGTCCGCTGAAAGCTAATGTGAAAATTGAGAATTTTACACTGGGATTATTGCAGGAACTGTTGCCAAACGGAGATACCTACGGATTTATCAATGGTGATATAAATATTTCAGGAACTGTTGAAGCTCCGATTCCGGAAGGAAATGTTACACTAAAAAATGCTCTTCTGAAAATTCCAGAATATGGCGTGGACTACCGCGATGCCGGACTAAAACTTGATCTTGAGCATGATGCAATTAATTTGAACGATTTTCTTGTAAGAAGCAAAAACGGGAATCTTTCAGGTTCGGGACGTATGAATTTTTCTTCCGGTATCATAAAGGGTGACATCAGCAGCTCAGATGTAAATTTGAAGTTTGATAAATTTCAGCCCTTCAATCACAGGCAGTTTAATATGCAAATGGACGGCTCACTCACTCTTGGCGGCACTAAAGGAGATGTTGAATTTGGCGGAAATATTTCTATTCCCCGTTCCGAAATATACATTCCGGCAATTTTACGTATGGCCGGCAAAATGTATGTTCCTGAAATACCGAATCCGATTTTAATCCGTGAAATGGAAAAAAATCAAGAGATTTTCCGCGTCAGTGACACAATACCGCTATCGGTAACAATTCCGGACAGCCTGACATTAAAGTACTTTGATAATTTTAAAGGAAAGCTCGACATCAATATTCCGCGTAACACATGGATTAAAAATGATGATTTGTATATTGAAATTTCCGGAGATGTTGAACTCTTAAAAAACCACGACTTTTTTGAACTGTTTGGAACTGTTGAGGTTGTGAGGGGACAATACAATTTGCTTGGAAAAGTTTTTATTGTTGATGAAGGAATGATTACATTCAGGGGTGGCGAAGAGATAATGCCTTTTGTAAACTTAAAGGCTTCCTACAGATTCAGAAACATGCAGCGTATTGAGCAAAAAATAACGGTAAGTGTCAGCGGTACTGCCGAAAAACCTGAGATAAACTTTCAGCTTGACGGAAATACCATAAGCGAGGGCGATGCACTTTCATATATTATTTTTGGGAAAAGCATGAATGAACTCACCATTGACGAGCAGGACAACATGACTGATTCGGGCGGTGCAGGCCTTGCTGAAAAAGCGGCAATTTCACTTTTAAGTTCTCAAATTGCAGATTTTTTGGGAGATAAACTTTCTGCCGACTATATTGAAGTGAAAAGTGACGGCAGTTTTGACAATGCCACCGTTGTGGTTGGAAAATATATTACAAACAATATATTTATGAGCTATGAACAGCGTTTTGGCGAAACTCATGAAAAAGACCAGGTGAAATATGAGGTGAAATTAGAATATGAACTGTTTAAATTTCTGTTTTTTGAACTGAACAACTCATCAACGTCGAACGGGTTCAATGTAATTTTTAAATTTGATTCAAAATAGTACTCAGAATGGATTTTTTAATTGTAAACGGAAAAGTATGCGGAATTAGTGAAGTTGTTTTAAACAGTTTTTGTCTGAATTCAGTAAAAAAACTTAATCAAAAAGTGTGGTACGGCTATGGCGGTATTCCTTTTTTTAATGAAAACATTGAACAGCTGAAAAAACAGGCTGAAGCTCTTAAAATTCCTTTTCCTCCGGAATTTAAAAACCGGCGTGAACTGTTCAGGCTTACAAAACGAATGCTTAACAAAAACAAATTTTACCGCTCAGGATATATAACTTTTCAAATATTTCAAAATGAGAACAGCATTCAGACTCTTGTTTTGTCAAATGCTTTTCAGGAATTTGATTTCCCTTTTGACAGCAATGGTCTGCTTGCAGATTTTTCTGTTCAGAAAAAACAACTAAACAATCCTTTTTCTGTTTTTCCGGTTTATAATGAACAACTCTGGCAGGCCGGGCTTGCTGAAATTAACGAAACACCGTTTCAGCAGATTATTTTCACAAACACGGAAAACTCGGTTTGTGAAGGAATACATGCCAATATTTTTATGATAAAGGAGAATAACCTTTACACACCTGACTTATCATCAGGCTGTTATGAAGATGTTCTGAGAAAAGTTATTATTGACTTTGCAAAAGATGTGGGATTAAACACTTTTGAGAAAATTAATTTTGAGAAAAACGAAATTTTTGAAATGGATGAAGTTTTTTTTGTTTCTGAAAGCAACGAATTCAAATGGGTACTTGGTATTGAAAACAAAAGATTTTTCCTGAATTACTCAAAAAAAATTTATGATCTGTTGATCAGGAAATTAAACACTAATTCATAGCCGGATTTTCAGGGAAATTTTCCCACATCGAATATTGCGAACCTGCTTTTCTGACAAATTCAACCCATGACTCCTGATGTAAATCACTCAGAACAAGCTCTT
>CAZXTX010000417.1:0-2516 GCA_964643695.1 uncultured Mariniphaga sp.
GGTACCTGCAACATCGGTGAGTCGCTGAACCGCCTCGTCGGCAATTATCGGCAGCGGTGAATTTTCGGTAAGCCAGGCATGATCGTCTTTTCTCTCTTTTGCCATCGGCTGCTCCACAAATTCCACATTTTTTTCCTTCAGCCAGTGAATCATTTCCAGGGCCTCTTCGCGGTTATCCCATCCCTGATTGACATCAACGCACAAAGGAGTGTCGGTAACCGAGCGGATAATTTCAATCATCTCCTTGTCGTTTGGCCCGCCAAGCTTAACTTTCAGAATTTTATAAGGTGCGGCTTCTTCTGCTTTCTGTTTGACCATTTCGGGGTTGTCTATCCCGATTGTGAATGAAGTGTTGGGTGTGTTTTCAGCAGAAAACCCCCATATTTTATACCACGGCTGTCCCATAATTTTACCGGTTAAATCATGCAGTGCAATGTCAACCGATGCTTTGGCGGCACTGTTGCCGGGTGCCGATTCATCCACATATTCAAGTATTTCGTCCATCCGGAACGGATCCTTGAACTGCGACAGATTCAGACAGGATAAAAACCTTTCCACTGTTTTGTGCGATTCACCCAGATAAGGCGGCATTGAAGCTTCACCATAACCTGTGTAGCCGCCATATTCAATTTTTGTGAGCATGACGGGGGTGGTGGTGCGTGAGCCTGCTGCTATGGTAAACACATGTTTCATCTGTAAATTATAAGGTTCAAAAGTCAGTTTTAAACCTTCGCGCGGAAATGATCCTTTCATATTCGAAAAAGTTATTCCGGGCAATACAAGATTACCCGCAGTAAATAATGATGTATGTTTTAAAAAAGTTCTTCTGTCACTGTTCATATTTCTGTTAAAATCAGAGTTTAAAAGTTAATACCACGGGTGTACTTTTATAAGCTGAATACCTGCCGTTCCTTCTGAACCAATAATCCGGCGTGCCCTGATAAAAGAGCTTTTCCGGTGTTCAGAAAAAATTGTGCTTCTGTTGTCAAAACTGTTTTGCTGAATTTTGCCTGAAGCGTGGATGTATTCCGTGTTTCCAAGAGAAATGGCAATATGTGTTATTTTTTCCGGGCGGTTTTCATCGGCTTTCTGTCCGAAAAAAAGGAGGTCGCCTTGCTGCAGGTTTTCAAATGTGTTATCTGTGTTTATAAGTTCTCCGTGTCTTACCTGAAGAGAAGCATCGCGGGCAAGAATGATTCCGTGCATAAAATAGACCAGCTTTGTAAAACCGCTGCAATCCAGAGCCAGTGCAGTTGTGCCGCCCCACAGGTAAGGCCTTCCCGTCAGGTTTTGTGCCAGACTTGTAACAGAAAGTGAATCGGGTTGTGCACTGTTTTTAAATTCTGAAAAGGAAATCCAGTTTTGCGGATCGGTATAGCCTTCGCGTCCGTCGGGGAAGCGTACTTTAATATAATTCCACTGTTTTTCGGTGAGCTGAAGTATTCCGCCCATGGTTACGTCCGCAACCGGATTTTCCATGACTGCTGTTTCATAAACCTGCGTAAACGATTCGGTAAAAATAACTCTTTCGGAATTTCTCCAGTTGATAAGTTCATTTTCCGAAACGGGAAACAGGCCGCCCGAAGGTGCCCACGACACATAATTGTCGGGTGTTTGCACAAGATACCATCCGTTTTGCCTTTTCAGAATTTTAACAGGAGTTCCGACTGTTGCCTGAGTTGCCATTTCTTTGCCATAGCCCGGATTTACCCTGAAATTGGCCGCTGATACATTAACCAGTGCAAACGTGTTTTTTCCTGCCGAAGAGTCGGGTAATAAAACTATTTCATCTGTTACGTCAAATTCCCTGAGGTTGTTTAGTAGTTTGTCTTTTAGCTGACGGCTGTCGGTTTCACCTTTGATTATTATTTTTCCTTTTTCAAAAACTGCTTCTGCCGAAAAAACTGTTTCCCGTTTGTCGGGAATTTCATTTTGTTCAAACTTTTGTATGATTTCTTCAGCTTTTTGCCGGTGACTTACACCGCATGAAATAAAAATGGAGCTAAAAAGCAGCAGGTAAATTATATTTTTTGATATTTGTCTCATTAAGTTTGATTTTCAAGGGTAACAAATATAGTGATTCATGTTTAAACAAAAGAAAAAAGAGTGACTGAAAGAGAGTTTGAAATATCTGTAATATACCGCGATGAAAATATAATTGTGGTTGATAAACCTGCCGGTCTGCCGGTGCATAAAAACGACTTTATGCCGCATGATGCACCTTATCTCACAAAACTTTTGGGTGACATTACCGGACAGTGGATTTTCAATGTCCACCGGCTTGATTCAAAAACCAGCGGCATCATGGTACTTGCATTTTCGTCTGAAACCGCAAGGGAATTAACTCAGCAGTTTGAGCGAAGGGAAGTTGACAGGAAATATGTGGCAGTTGTGCAGGGAAATCCGGGTGAAGGCACTTTCAGTCAGAAAGTGGTGGTGAAAAAGAAGTCAAAATTCATGAAACCGGCTGTTACCCATTTTAAAACTCTGGAGACTGTTGAAACCGGAATTTCGGT
>CAZXTX010000418.1:0-2475 GCA_964643695.1 uncultured Mariniphaga sp.
AATTTACAAAACAGTTTGGACTATTTTGTAAATACAATTCGTATTAAATCTCTTAATCTTGATACTTACTACTCACTACTCACTACTCAATACTAATAATTTATAACGGGATCAGCCGGTCAAGTTTGCTGAAAAGCTCCTCTTTTTTACTGAGAATCTCCTGATAAAGATTCTTTTTATTCAGTTTTAAATTTAAAAATCTGCATCTGCCAATTGTTTTTCGTAACAGAATGTACCATCTGAAAGCAATTTTTCCTGTAAATGGCAAACTTATCAGAAAGAGCAGTTTCAGCCAGAAACCGGGTATAAGCCACGAAACTGCAAAAAGTTGCAACAGGTAAAAAATCGGAAATAAAACCAGTCCAGATACAAAGAAGAAAGTGCTCCAGAACGACTTGTCCTTTACTTTTTTGCGAACCGTAGTGTCTATAAGGAAAAATGGAATTGCATTGAATATGAATCCGTAAATGAAAAGTGGCAGTCCGGCTATAAGTAAAAACAGATTTGCAAGTATTTTGAGAAAATGATTTTTATCATTAGTTATCAGTCGGTTTTTCAGTTTAAATTTTTTAAGCGTTTCTGAATAATCTTTTGCGATTGCGGCAAGTTTGGCAGCCTCTTCCGGTTGGGAGAGTTCCAGATTGTCAAGCTCGTCAATTAGCTTTTGTTCTGATTTAAAGATACTGAGTGTACTGTACTTCAAATTTTGCCTGTTCAGAAAATGATTTCCGTAAAATTTACGTATCAGTTCAAATTCATCGTAATATTTTTTGCTGTTTATGTTGATTGTCAGCGGCAGCACAGCTTTGTAAATTTCAGCTTTCAAATCATTTGTTGCCGTATTTTGATTGTCATGGTATTTATCAGCATAATCCTGAACGGCAATCGGGTCGCCAAAATTGACTATCAGCGTACGGTCAAACTTCCAGTAGTGACTGTAATAAATACCTGTCGGAATAATCTGAATGTCGAGTCCGAATCCGGTTTTTTCTTCAGCCATAAATACAATTCTCGGAACGGCTTTTTTATGTATCAGCATCTGCCGTTTAAAAGAATGTGCAGCTTCCGGGAAGAGTGCCAGCGCAAAATTGTTTTCTAACACTTTTATGGAATCGGCAAACGTTTTTTCATTTTTTTCAAGATTCTCCTTGCCGTCGCGCAAACGGTAAACCGGCATAATTTTCAAAAATTTCAGAATTGTGTCGGTAACTTTTGATTTTCCGAAAATATCGGCACGGGCGAGCCAAACCGGCTGAAAGCGTGTATTCAGCAGAATTGCCAGCGGATCGCTCAATGCATTCTGATGGTTGGGGGCAAACACAATCGGTTTGTTTGCCGGAATTTTGTCCTTACCGGTTACAACTATTTTTTTATGTACCAGCCGGTCGGCAAAAATTATGTACTTCTTGAACAGCCAGTATCCGGCTGACCATTTTTCATACCTCATCTTGCAACAGCCTGATAAACCGGTTTTTTAGCCCAAAAACCTGCAACTGCAAGTCCGCTGATAATATGCCATACGCCCCACCAGGCAGCAATTATGGTCATTCCGCCAAGCTCAAGTTCAGGAGGAAATATTTTTGGATTGAACATCAGAACCAATGCCAGCCCTGAGTTTTGAATTCCGGTTTCAATAGTAATTGATCTTCTGTCAATTTGCGGAAGCCTGAACAGCGAACTGAACGTAAAACCTGTTGCAAGTGCCAGTCCGTTATGAATCAGTACAATAAAGAAAACAATATGCATATAATTCATAAAGTGGCTGAAGTTGGCTGACAGCAGAACAATTACAAAACCTATAAAAATTATTATAGAAGCCTGGCGGATGGGTTTTTTAATTTTTTTGGTCAGATTGGGAAAATATTGTGCAAAAAGAAGTCCCAGGACAACCGGAATACCTAATAAAATAACAACAGTCTGAACCATTTGAAGGAAATCAATTTCAATAGGTACAAGATAACTTCCTGCTGTTGCCTTACTGTAGTAGTTCAGGTATAGTTTGCCCCAAACAGCAAAATTGAGCGGTGTCATAAAAGTTGCTGCAAGGGTTGAAATTGCCGTCATACTGACTGAAAGAGCCACATTGCCTTTTGCAAGTGCACTCATAAAATTGGAAATATTTCCGCCGGGGCAGGCTGCAACCAGAATCATACCCAGAGCCACGGTAGGAGTTGGTTTTATGAAAATAATTGCAATAAAAGTTACAAGCGGGAGCAGGATAAATTGTGAAATAAGCCCGATAATGGCTGATTTTGGTTTTATTATTATATCCCAAAAATGTGACAGTTTTATGTCAAGCGCCACACCAAACATGATGAAAGCAATTGTCACATTTAATGCAAACAGGCCGGAGGGAGAAAAATTTAACCGGACATGATCCAATATTTCCAGAGTTTCTTTCATAACAAATTCATTTTAAGAATCTCCGAAAGTATGAAAAAAACTTATATCACAGCAAAAACATGCAAAAAAGTC
>CAZXTX010000419.1:0-2475 GCA_964643695.1 uncultured Mariniphaga sp.
TCCGGAAAGTTCATTATAACTTCGGGCATAGTCAAATAATTCCCGGCTTACTGCTCCGGCCTCGATAAGAATGTGATTGAACACCGTTCCATCCATATATTGCTGTAAAGATACATTGAATTGCTGCGTTGTATTTGAAAATCCGCAACTGTTATCATATAAATTGACAAATCCAATGCTTGCCTCACAGTTTTGAAAATAGAGATTTACATCTGTAAACGGATATTTAATAACAGAAAGGTAATCATTGGCAAAGCTTGATGCAGAAATGTAAAAGCAACTATTATCATCGGAAAAATTATGTATGGAAAGAGAGAGAAGTCCGCTTTGAAGATTGTTATAAATTCCATATTTTTCAAAAGATACGACTGTTATTTCCATAGTATCGGGAAAAGTGACATTCTCTGATTTTACTTCTCCATATTTTGGGGAAACAACCTGAACGCTGTAGGATGCTCCCGGCTCAGGGCGAAAAGAAGAAGTCTCCTGAAGCAGGTATATTCCATCTTCAAAATGTTCCAACTGAGTAACAGGAATATCATTTTCATACAAAATAACAGAAGCATCTGACACATTTAGGTTTTCTTCAGGCAGAAAATCTCTCACCGGGTTAACAGAATGTGTGAGTGCTATTCTTACTTCACTACCGGAAACAAATCCGTTTAAGACAAGTTTTTCGCCCTCAAAAGGAGGATTGAATCTGAGCTCCTTCATACAAGAAAAAAGACAGATTAATGATATTGCAATAAAAAAGAACTTCTTTTCCATTTCAAAATTTAATAGAATAGTTTATAAAAGGAATAAAGCCCGGTAATCCTCCTGACATGTATCTTGATTTATATTTAATTACCTGATTATTGGCATCTCTTACCGGAATTTCCTCCAGAGTTACATAGAAAGGATTAGTCCTGTTATATAGATTATAAGCACCGAAGGAAAAAGAGGCAGGCCGGTTTCTTTTAGTAACATACTCCTTTTCGAATGATATATCAAGGCGATGATAGGGGGGCATTCTCAAATTATTTCTGGCAGTAAAGACCTGTATCTTGTTTCCGTACAGGTCTTCATGCACTGTTGTAGCCAGAGTAGCCGGCTGGCCTGTGCTGAAAACAAATGTGCCGGATAGTTTCCATGAACTATTAAGCTTATACGCTCCTGTAAGCTCCACATCATGAGTGCGGTCATATCTGGCAAAGTACCACTTTCCGTAATTTATTTCGTCAAACTTCCGATAGTTTCTTGACAGGGTATATCCCAGCCATCCGTTGAGCCTGCCATTTTCCTTTATGATTAGAAACTCAAATCCATATGCTTTTCCAATACCGCCGGAAACGATGTTTTGATCCCAACTCTTTGCTATGTTTGAAATAAATGATATTCCCTGATTATATTCCAACAAACCGGAAGTTCTTTTATAATATATCTCTGCCTGCAGGGATAGCTGCTCTTTTTGCAGTGCTTTTTTCACACCTGCTGACCACTGCCCGGCTTTTGCAGGAGGAATTTCAGAAGTAACCGGTACCCATATATCTATCGGAAGTCCCTGTCCTGTATTAGTAAGTTGAAAGAGAGGCTGTGACATATATGTATATGCCAGATTGTAGTATGTTTCATGGCGACTGTTGAACTGAATTTCAACCCGCGGTTCAAGAGAGTGATATGACTTATTTTTAATAATTCTGGCGGAATAGCGAAGGCCGCCGGAAACAGTAAGCCAGCTATATGGAGAATATAACTCTTCTGCATAAGCTGCACCCGTATGAAAATAAAAACTGTTGTTACGGTAAGATGGTATATCAGAGCCGAAATTGACATTTTTTAATTTATAATAATCCGGATGAAGTATCTGAGTTGTAATTTCTAAACCTGTCCGGATTTTGCTCCTCGTACCTGTTGTTATTTCAAAGTGCTGCCTGGCTGAATATGCCTCAACCGAAGAGGCTGTGGCAGCAGATACTGTTTCATATTCCGGAGGAGTAGTCAGAGATTTGTCCTTGATATTGTATTTAAAGGTAAAATGGCTGTATGTAAGTTGGGAGAGAGAGAAGAGTCCGTTAGTGAAGTCTTTCGTGTATCGCAGACTGGCAGTAGAATTATTCCAGTCCAGATTCACACCTACATGTTTCCAGATTTCATTACTTCTCGCTTTCCAGATATCGCTGCCGGAATAATAACTGAGAAAAATTCTCTCATGATCAGAAAATGAATAATTAATTTTGGCATTCAGGTCATACATGAGATAATTAAACCTGTCTGAGTCTTTTCCCATTAATAGATAGAGAGGCCACGTAATCAAGGATAGTTCGGTTACCCTGCCCGAGATGATAAATG
Organism: uncultured Mariniphaga sp.; assembly: GCA_964643695.1. Taxonomy (GTDB): domain Bacteria; phylum Bacteroidota; class Bacteroidia; order Bacteroidales; family Prolixibacteraceae; genus Mariniphaga. The sequence goes on from CAZXTX010000419.1 coordinate 2,332, forward strand.
ATGATTTATCTCTGATAATCGGGCCTTCTGTTGTAAACTGTGAGTTTATAGGGCCAATTGTCAGGTTGGTATTGTATTCCCTTCGATTTCCTTCTTTCATTGTAACGTTCAGGATTGATGAGAGCCTGTCGCCATATTGCGGGG
>CAZXTX010000420.1:0-2461 GCA_964643695.1 uncultured Mariniphaga sp.
TTAATTTATACCGAAAAAGAGGCATATCAGTCAGTAAACAAAGACGCGGAAAAATTCCGCGAACCTCGCGAAGCTTTAATCTCCTTTGGTGATTCGGTTTCATTTGTTACAGATGCCGAACCGGTTAAAACCCGGCAATTTTCCACTTTACCGTTAAAAGTGAACTTTGCCGGTAAATACTCCTTTTCGCAATACATTACCGCAGGATTTCACAATCAGCTGAGATATTATCAGCTAAACCCGATAAATTTCTTTTCGGTTTTTGGCACAGCCGCAATTAACCCGCGTTTTTCACTTTACGGAAGCCTCACTTTAAGAAATACAGAAGCTGTTTTACCCGGGTTTGGATGCGGTTATACATCGGAAAAGATTCAGATTTATTTTACAAGTAATAATATTACCGGTATTATTCAGCCAAAGGCAACAAAACAGTTAAATTTGTCTTTTGGTATTAATTATTTATTTTCAACAAAATAATCAGGAGAACTATGGTTTTTATAACATTATATGCAGTCAATTTTTTCAGAACACTAATAACAATCGGAATAATTTATTTTGTAATAAGGTTTATTACACGCCAGATAATGCCCTTTATTGTTCAGAAAAAATTTAATGAAATGCAGCAAAAGATAAATGAACAGCAAAAACAGCAACAGCGTGCGGGCAAACGAGAAGGTGATGTTACAATCAATTACGGAAAAAAACGGTCAGATATCAGTAATTACGATGAAGGTGAATATGTGGATTTTGAGGAAGTGGAATAACCCGTAAATAATCACGAAAAGCTCATCTCTTTTCACATCAAATAATAAAATTCTATTTTTGTCGCTTTAATTTTTTCAGAAACATAATTTAAATGGCACAGGAAGATAACTTAAAGAAGCTTATTTCTCACTGCAAGGAGTACGGATACGTGTTTCAATCGAGTGAAATTTATGACGGCTTGGGAGCAGTTTATGATTACGGCCAGTATGGCGTTGAGTTAAAAAACAACATTAAAAAATACTGGTGGGACAGTATAGTTATGCTGAATGAAAATATTGTTGGGCTGGATTCGGCAATATTCATGCATCCCACAATCTGGAAAGCATCCGGGCATGTGGATGCATTCAACGACCCGCTTATTGACAACAAAGACTCAAAGAAAAGATACCGGGCAGATGTGCTTATTGAAGAGCAATTAGCCAAAATTGAGGACAGAATCAATAAGGAAATTGAAAAAGCACAAAAGCGCTTCAGCGATGCCTTTGATGAAAAACAGTTCAGGGAAACCAACGGAAGGGTACTTGATTATCAGCAAAAATATGATGACCTGCATGCAGATTATTCAAAAGCACTGAATGACAACGACCTTGACGGACTGAAACAAATAATAGTTGATCAGGAAATAGCCTGTCCGGTTTCCGGAACACGTAACTGGACTGATGTACGGCAGTTTAACCTGATGTTTTCAACCGAATTCGGCTCAACCTCCGAAGGTGCCATGAAAGTGTATCTTCGTCCCGAAACTGCACAGGGAATTTTCGTAAACTACCTGAATGTGCAAAAGAGCGGACGCATGAAAATACCTTTCGGAATTGCACAGATTGGAAAAGCTTTCAGAAATGAAATTGTTGCGCGGCAGTTCATTTTTCGCATGAGGGAATTTGAACAGATGGAGATGCAGTTTTTCGTTAAGCCGGGCACCGAACTCGACTGGTATGAGAAATGGAAGGAAATTCGCCTGAAATGGCATCTTTCACTTGGTTTTGGCGAGGAAAACTACCGTTTTCACGACCATGAAAAGCTGGCACACTACGCCAATGCGGCCGTTGATATTGAATTCAAATTTCCGTTCGGTTTCAAGGAGGTTGAAGGTATTCATTCCCGTACCGATTATGACCTTGCACAGCATGAAAAATATTCGGGCAAAAAAATTCGTTATTTCGACCCGGAACTGAACGAATCCTATGTACCGTATGTGGTGGAAACTTCAATTGGCGTTGACAGATTGTTCCTGAATGTTATTTCGGCAGCTTACCACGAAGAAGAACTGGAAAAAGATTCGCGTGTTGTACTAAAACTTCCGCCTGCCCTTGCACCGGTTAAACTTGCCGTTTTGCCACTGGTAAAAAAAGACGGTCTCCCGGAAAAGGCAAGGGAGATAATTGACAATCTGAAATTTGAATTCAGCTGCCAGTATGATGACAAGGATTCCATCGGCAGACGCTACCGCCGTCAGGATGCTATCGGCACTCCGTTCTGTGTTACTGTCGATCATCAGACGATACAGGATAACAGTGTTACAATCCGTTACCGCGACAGTATGGAACAGGAGCGGGTGAATATTTCCGACCTGGGCAAAATTATCGGCGAAAAAGTTAGTATGCGAACTCTGTTCGAGAAATTATAATTTTTTCCGCAGAGGGGGACCTTTACAGAGTTTATTTTTTCTCTGCCCCCTTTGCGGTTTTATACCGAT
>CAZXTX010000421.1:0-2458 GCA_964643695.1 uncultured Mariniphaga sp.
AGATTCTTACCATCAATTCCTTCCGGCTCAGATAACCCGCAAAGATGCGAAATAGTGGGGTATATGTCAAAAAGGTAAACCAAAGCATCAGTTACCTTATTTTGCGGAATCCCGGGTCCTGATATGATAAACGGTACTTTGGTGCTGTGTTCATACAGGTTTTGCTTGCCGAGCAAACCATGGCTTCCGACAGCCAGACCGTTATCAGCAGCATATATAATAATGGTGTTTTCAAAAAGATCAAGTTTCTTAAGCAAATTAATTATTTCCCCCACACGGTCGTCAACATGGGTAATTAATGCATAATAGTCGGCAAGTGATGCTTTTATCATACCGGGAGTACGCGGCCATGGAGCTAGTGTTTCATCCCTGATGTTTAAATCATCAAATTTGAAAGGATGCAGTTCCATGAAATTGCCGGGTAATGGAATGGATTCATCGGGGTACATACCGATATAATCCTGGTGTGGTGAACGCGGATCGTGTGGTGCAGTGTAGGAAACGTAACAGAAAAAAGGATTTTCTCTGTTCCCGTTTGCATAATCATTAATAAAACTAATGGCAGCATCTGTAAATAAATCAGTGGAGTATCCTTTAAATTGAGGTTCTGAAAGTTTGCCGTTTTTGTTAAGATTCCGGACCGGCACTTTAAAATGGTCACTCATTCCGCCTAAAAAGACATTTTCTCCCTTTTGAAATGAGACCTCAAAACTGGCCTTTCCATTGTGCCATTTGCCTGTTCCAAAGGTTTCATAACCATGTTCTGCAAAATGCATCGGCATTGTTTTTATACCATCAAGCACATCATAAACATGAAACAGGCTTTTTCCGCTCATAAGCATTGCTCTGCTGGGTGCACAAATAGCACCATGATGACCGCCCATAACATAAGTGTTTGAAAAACGCATTCCGGTTTCCGCAAGCTTGTCGATATTCGGTGTTTTAATATATGGATTACCAGAACAACCCAGTGCATCGGCACGCTGGTCGTCGGCAAAAATGAACAGAACATTGGGATGCTTATTGATTTTTTCAGATTTTTCGGAAGACGAGCATCTACTGAAAATTGTTATTAATATTAATATTGCGATGAACAAAGAAGATTTCATTATTTAAATATTGGTTTATAAATTTATAAGTATTATGAAAATTGTTTTTTTATTATTTGATTTATAGAATCTTTTTTACGTTACTCCATTTTCAATTTTGAATACCCATGCATAACGGCCGGAATGAGTGAGCGGGGTAATTACCGGCGGAATAATTGTTATTGTACTGCCTGATTTTTTTGCTTTTACATTTACGCCGGAACCAAGAATGGAAACTTCACCGCTGCTTTTAACCCCTTTTACCGAAATCGGCTTTTCAGGATATTTGGTACAAAGCACATACAGGTCGTTTCCTTTTTTGGTAAAATAGATATTTTCAGCTTTGTTTTCTGCACTTCCTTCCCACTTTCTGGTTTCATATATAGCTTCGCCGTTCATACTCAGCCATTCGCCCATATCTGACAGTCGCTGCTGCTGAATGACCGGAATTCTTCCATCGGCTGTCGGGCCAACATTAAGCAGCAGATTGCCGCCTCCAGCAACTTTTGCAATCAGCAGTTTTACAAGATCTTCTGAAGTCATATAATTATCAAGGGTTTCAGTCTGGTTATACCCAAATGAGGTGCCTATTCCGCGACACTCCTCCCATGGCCGGCCTTCTTCACCAATACCAACACGATCGTGAACCAGATCATATTCGGTAGTGAAATAACCGCCGTGAACTCCACGTGTTTCCTTCCCCCAGCGGTCGTTTACCGCAACCTGCTCTTTTACCGGCGACTCGTTATAAAGCCACGCAAGAAATTCGGTGCTTTTCCACTTTTCGCTCGGGTAATCCCATTCACCATCGGGCCAAAAAATATCGGGTTTATATCGATTTACCAAATCTTTCATCTGAGGAAGCATATGATGATCCACATATTTTTCGGGATTATTGCGATAAAGCGGATTGTACCATTCGTACAATGAATAGTAAAATCCCATTCTGAGACCTGCATTTTTTACCGCATCGGTAAGTTCACCGCAAATATCACGGTGCGGACCAATATCTACACTGTTCCAGTTCCAGCTCTGTTCATTTGGCCAAAGTGCAAATCCTTCATGATGCTTTGAGGTAAGCACCACATACCTGGCACCGGCATTTTTGAAAATTCCAGCCCATTTGCCGGGATCAAAATTTTCTGCTTTCCAAAGAGGCGCAAAATCCTGGTATTTAAAATCTTCGCCATATGTTTTATTGTGGTAAACACGAAATAATTTTCCGGCTTTGCTCTCTTCATTGGTTCGCCACCAGTACCATTCAGAATATTTGGCATAAATACCAATATCGGCATCGGCAGGTGCCCACGCAGGAACGGCATATACCCCCCAGTGAATGAAAATTCCGAATTTAGCATCCTCAAACCATT
>CAZXTX010000422.1:0-2447 GCA_964643695.1 uncultured Mariniphaga sp.
TAACCCGTGTGTAAAAAAACGGCGATACTTCAGGCGATTTTTCCAGAGAAATAATTTCCAAAATCTTTCCCATCTCTCCGGCCACCCTTCTGCATGAATTACATTCCGACAAATGAGCATCAATTTCCATTTTCTCATTTGCCGGAAGGGTGCCTTCAAAATAAAAAATCAGCTTCCTATGTATATTTTTGCACTTCATCCGGTTATTTTTTTGTATTGAATGTAATTCGTTTTTCATCATCTGTATATAAGACACTTAAATTCATAAAAACTTGCGGTTAAAAAATATTTTTGCGGTAAAATTTTAAAAGCTTCTTCTGAAGATTCATTTTGGCACGGTACATCAGTGATTCAACCGCTGAAACAGAAAGGTTCATCACTTCTGCAATTTCCCTGTTGGCTAAATCCTCATATTTACTCAGCACAAAGGCAATTCGCTGTTTTTCGGGGAGGGAGTCAACGGCATTGTGCAAAATAACCGCACGCTGCCGGTTTTCAAGACTGTATTCCGGATTTTCGGTTTCTGCCGATATAAAATGTTGCGATATACCTTTTCCTTCACCTGCTAAATCATCAACCGGCCTGTTTCTTCTGTATCTTTTATTGTCGCGGATAAAATTGAGAGAGCGGTTTATCGCAATGCGGTAAAGCCATGTGGTTATTTCAGAGTCACCTCTGAATTTTTTTACAGAACGAAAAGCTTCAATAAAAACTTCCTGTGCAACATCTTCGGCATCATCAATATCATGCAAAATTCCGAAACAGGTGTTAACCACCATTTGACGGCAGTTATCAACAAGTTTTCTGAAAGCAGTTTCGTTGCCATTTCTAAGCCCGTTTATTAATTCCGCTTTGTTCATTCAATCTTTTGTTCGTATAAACATAAAGGTTTGACACTTCAAAACGAAAAAACCTGCGTTAAATATTCCTGATACCAGTTATTCGGCATTGTTGTTATAAGATGTTCCGAGTTTTCTTCCGCTGTATAAAAACCGTTCCGACATTAAATTCAGTATCTCATTTGCCGTACTCTCTATTGGCTTGTTGGTAACATTTATAATTTTAAATCCTCCTTTTTTGAATATAAACATTGCATTTCGCATCTCTTCATTTACCAATCTTTCATCGGTGTAATCATCATTTATCATATTTTTCCATGTTTCCATCCTCTTTCGCCGGTGATTAATCAGCTGTGTTGTTGCAATATACAATCCAAAAACCCGTTTCGGATCGGCTTTAAACAACTCTTCGGGAGGATTAACTCCCTTCACCAAAGGTATATTTGCCACTTTCCACCCAAACATTGCAAGATACACGCTGAGAGGAGTTTTCCCCACACGTGAAACGCCCGTTAAAATTATGTCTGCATCATTTACTTTTTCCGGCCCGAGGCCGTCATCGTGCGACAATGTGAATTCGATAGCTTCAATCCGTTCAAAATATTCCTGATTTATTTTCCGGTACAGCCCCGGGTGGATTAACGGTTTTATATTGAGTTCCCTGTCAAGATATCCGGCAAGCTTACCAAGAAAGTCAATCTTTTTTACCTCTTTTTCCTTGCAAAGCTCATTAATTTTCTTTCGAAGCGAAGGATTTACCATGGTGTGGGTTATTAGCGCTTTTTCAGCTTTTGCCTTCATAACAATATCATAAATCTGCTCTTCAGAATTTACTTCTGACAAAATAATTACCGGTATTTTATTGTCCGGATACTGAATAAGCATCGTCTGCACCATGTTGTTGCCTGCAAGTCCCTGGCCGCCGGAAACGATATAAATGGGAGAAGGTACTTTTGCTGTCATTTCTGTTGTATTTTATGTTCAGCCAGAATTTAAGGATTTTACAGATATGCTTTTTGTTTTTTAAGATTTTTTTTTGAAAGAAATTGAAATTATCTTTAATATTTATATTTTTAAATCCTCATTTTAAAAAACATTGACATGAAAAAAGCAGTTTTCTTTTTGATGATACTATTGTTTGCAATTCCGGGGTTTTCTCAGGAAAGCGACAAGGTTACGGGAATATGGTGGAATGGTGATAAAACCACAAAGCTTAAAGTAGAAAAAAAGGGTGGTGAATATATCGGAACGATTGTATTTATATCTCCTGAAAAATACAAAAACGGCCAGCCGCCAAAAGATGACAAAAATCCTGATAAATCAATGCACAACCGTTCTTTAATCGGGTTACAGATATTAAGCGGACTGGAGTATGATGCCAAAGCCAAAGAATGGAAAAACGGCTCAATTTACGATCCTAAATCAGGAAAAACCTACGACTGCTTCGTAAGGATGGACGATAATAACGTCATGAAAATGAAAGGTTTTGTTGCAGGTATCCGTATGCTTGGCCGTACCGAAGACTGGAGCCGCACCGAACTGTAAATCCGCTTTGTTTCTTTAACATACCGGCTGCCGGAAAACAGACCATAAACAAAACAATAAAAC
>CAZXTX010000423.1:0-2440 GCA_964643695.1 uncultured Mariniphaga sp.
AAAATATAATTTCAAAAAAACACCTACATTGTGCGCTTGTTAAACAATTATTTCGTTTAATCAGAAATGAAAAAAACAGTTATTGTTTTATTTGTATCACTTATTTTTTTTTCATGTGGTTCATCTCAGAAAAAAAAGAAGGCTGATGAAAAACAGGTTATTACCGTAAGTATTTTGCCGCTTAAAACTTTTGTGGAAGAGATTTCGGGAGATGATTTTGAGATTAACCTGTTGCTCCCTCCCGGCTACAGTCCGGCTGATTTTACACTGATACCATCTCAGATGAAAAATATATCTCGCTCGCAGGTGTGGTTTCTGATTGGTTATACCGGGTTTGAGTTGTCGTGGAGAGAAAAGATTGAACAGGCAAACCGGAATATGAAAGTTGTGAATTTATCAAGAAACCTCGACTTAATTGGTGATGAAAACCTTCCATCGGGTGAAAAGGGAAAGTTGTCAGGATACAATCCGCATACATGGATGTCGCCGGTGCTGGTTAAACAAATGGCAGAGCAAATAGCGGAAGAGCTTGTGCTGCTTCGGCCGGATAAACAAGATGAATACCGGAATAATTTAACCCGTTTTACCGAAAAAATTAATGAGCTGGATTCTGAAATAAAAGCATTTTTAAAGGAATTTGAGGGCAGCAGATTCATAATGTTTCATCCGAGTCTTTCATATTTTGCCCGCGATTACGGTCTTGCCGAATACTCGCTCGAACCCGGCGGAAAAGAGCCAACCCCCCAAAGAATGGCAGCTCTGGTGGATTTTGCCAGAGAAAATAATATTCATACTATTTTTATTCAAAGTGATATGGATATTGAACATGCAAAAGTATTTGCCGGGGAAATAAATGGCAAAGTGGTGCAGATGTGGCCGCTAAATCCGGAATGGTTTGAAAATCTAAGAGAAATTACCCGTCTTTTGTCAGAGAGTTTTAATGAGCAATGATTGAAAAAGTATTTATAATTTTAACTTTTGCCATTCGCCTCCCGGAATTTCCTCTTCATCATGGGTAACATACAATGCAGTCCGATAGCGGGTAAATTCATCAATTTTACTCTTAAAATGATTGCGCCATTGTGCATCCATTCCCTGAAGCGGTTCGTCAAGAATAAGAACTTCAGGATTTCTGACCATTGCTCTGGCAATTAAAATCATCTTTTGCTGTCCTAACGAAAGGTTTCCAAACCTGATATTTAAAAGTGAAGATATGCCCAGCCATTCGGAAAGCGAATTTACAAGTGCCTTTTTTTCATTGGTCAGAGCTGGTATCTGTCCTGCAAAATCACTCCAGCCTGATGCTATAACTGATTTTGCCGGAGGATATTTTGGGAAATATCGCAGCAATTCTGGCGAAAAATATCCGATTCGCTTTTTTATATCCCAGATGCTTTCGCCTGTTCCGCGTCTTTTGCCGAAAAGAAAAAGCTTGTTTGAATATGCCTGCGGATGATCTGCCGTAATTAATGATAACAAAATTGACTTTCCCGAACCGTTTTTTCCCTGTATTACCCACCTGTCATATGGTTTTACTTCCCAGTGAGGAATATTAAGTACGGTATTTTCACCGTAAACAATTCTGATGTTTTCCATCTGAACAACCGGTATTGTTGCTGTTTCAGGCATACTTATGTAAAATGAGGGAAATGACAGGTTATTACTGATTTCTAAAACCGGTTTTAGTTTTAAAATGTTAGTGACAAAACCTGTTCCGTTAAGTTCATGTTCGTGGGCAGCCATAAATATATGCACTCCGTGTCCGATTAAGGTTTTGATATGTCTGTTCAGAGATTCTCTTGCTTCATGATCAAGTCCTGTGTATGGATTATCCAAAATAAGAATTTTAGGATTTTTTAAAAGAGCCAGTGCAATCATGAGTCGTCTGGTCTGTCCGTTTGAAAGCTGCACAAATGGCTGACTCATAAGTTTGTTCAGGTTCATAAGTTTTGATACCTCATCAATCAGCGATTTATTGTTTATGCTGTTTTTCAGCAAAACTTCGTATGAGGTTGGAATATCGTCCTGCTCTGCCGACTGATAACGCCTTTGATAATATAAATCCTGAATGTAACCAGCCGGAATTTTAACTTTTTGTGGAACAAAACCGATATAATCCGAAATCATAAACTTCTCTTTTTTACGAAATTCTTCCAGAATTTGATAAGAAATTTTTGAACCCGGTGCAAAAGATAAACCTGCAATTATTCTCAAAAACAATGTTTTGCCGCTTCCGGTAGGACCTGTTACACACCACTGCTGCCCCTTTTTCCACGTTAATGATAATGGTGGTTGTAAAACTGTGTTCCCTTTTTTAAGAATTATATTTTCAAAAACTGCAATCCCGGTTGACATTTTGTTTCTCCTGTTAGAAAGTAAAACCCAAATCTCATGGAAAGATATATGATTTTATAAAAGCTTTATCAAATGAACAAAATTA
>CAZXTX010000424.1:0-2438 GCA_964643695.1 uncultured Mariniphaga sp.
ACCATGTACATTACCGGAGAGCTATCATATCAAGATATGTATGAAAAGCTTGAAACTGCAATTCATCAGTTTGCAAAACGGCAGATGACATGGTTTCGTGGCATGGAAAAGCGGGGCACTGCAATTCACTGGATTGACGGTCACTTACCAATGCAGACAAAAGTTGAAAAGGTACTGGAATTGTTTGGCCAAAAATAATTTAATTGAACAAAAGTGCTAAATTTATGCTTTATAAATATTTGATATTATGATTCCTCTGGACAAGGATTTACAAAAAGTAAAGAAAAATATAAATGAATTTGGTGATGTTGCTCTGAGAGTGTTGAAATATATACCAAATGTGTTGAGCAGTTCTGAAGAAAAAAATGAATATGTTATTTTTTCCAGCCAGATTGCAGGTATAACAAAGTATGTCAGACCAATAAATAAAAAATTATTTTATTCTAATCCTGATGATTTTCAGTTGAACTTTATTAAACTAAAAGAAATATTTAGCAGAATTAAAAATGGTGCAGATATCAGCCTGGATGAAAAAAGTATTATTGATAATACAATTTATAGCATTCAGCAGTCTATTGGCGCAGGCCTTGATTTGTTAGTAGCACCAAACAGTGCAAGGAAACATGTTGGGAACAGATTTGAAGAATTAATCAGAGTTGTGTTTTCAGAAATTGGTATTTCAAATAAAAAAGTCATTCTTCAAATTCCTTATGAGACAGATGAAGGTGTAAAAACATATAAGTGTGAAAATGACTTGGTTATATCGCCATATGAAAAAGTAAAATCTGATAATAATTTTCTACATGAAAAAGAAATTGTTATATCAGTAAAAACAACTTCAAAAGACAGAATGGGTAAAATGTTTATTGACAAGATTTTACTTGAAAGATTTATAGGTCATCCACAGAAAGTAATAGGAATATTTTTAAATGATGTTCAACGAAAGCAAACAAATAATATAAGTTTCACCCTTGTGTCCGGGTTATTCATGGTTTATTCAAAGTTTCTAACCGAGTTAGAAGGAATATATTATTTGGATCCACCACCAAATGCAATAAAAAAGCCATATTCAGAATATATGAAATCTTTTTCAGAATTGATTACATCGGATATAAGATACCTTTTAACCCCTTAGTAATTGTCGTCTTTTATTTGATTCAATCTCATCAATGGCATTACGAATTCTTTGAAGATGAGCTTTATCGGTTAATCGTGACTGGATTATTTTACAATATTCATAATCCAATTCTGTTCCAAGCCATTTTCTTTCATAAGCTTCAGCAACTGCATAAGTTGTACCTGAGCCACCAAAAGGATCAAAAATAGTACTGTCATGATTTGATGAAGCCAAAATAATTTTCCTTAATAATTCAATGGGTTTTTGAGTTATATGAGGATATTTTTCCCACGAGGCATTAGAAATAGTTGGAATTTCCAAAACATCTTTAGGTTTTGCTCCTAAAGGATTGGGCTCCCAAATATAATTACTTTTTTTACCGTTTGAATATTGTGAACTTTCTGCTTGTGGTCTTTTGGGGTACTTGAGTGTGTGTTCGTTATATGGAATTCTTACCTCATCAATATTAAAAATAAAATCTTTTGATTTTCTGAAATGTAATATACTTTCATGAGATCTGCCCCAGTCATTTCCCAAGTTTGCTTTATTTCTGTAAAACCATACAAGCCATTTGCATCCTTTAAAAAGATGTGATGCAGACCATTTAATATCTGCAAGAATTTCAGAAAAACCACATATATATAATGAGCCGGTTTTTTTAAGAACCCTGTAAGCTTCTGAAATCCACTGCATACTCCAGTCAATATATTCTTTTTGACTTGAAAACGAATCCCATTCGGCCTTTTTTATATTATAAGGCGGATCAGCAAAAATCAGGTCAATTGAGTTTGAATCTAACTGTTTTAAAAACTCGGTTGCATCATAATTATATAATTTGCCAAAATTTGTTTCAAAAAAGGGATTTAAATTTTCAGAAAATGTTTTTGCAGGCTTGTATTGAATTTCAAGCTGCATCTCTTCAACTAAGTTAATAACTTGTTCTTGCGAATAAACTCGATAATTATTTATCGGATGTCTGCTGCTTTTAAATTTTCCACTTTTATCCCATCTTCTGAGAGTTTCAGTACTAACATTTAAACGTTCGGCAGCTTTTCCAATAGATAAATACTTTTCCATATCCTTAAACAACATTGTACAAGATTACACATCAAATATATGAAAAAAGATTACTCAAGGAAACAGGAAAAGGTTTTTTAATTGAAATATTAAATGAATCCAATTTACCTTCTTTCCCTCCATACCAGCCTGGCCCTTATCAGTTCGGCTTTATCACTTTGGCGCACAACACTGCAAAGGTGATTGGTCTTGTCTGTTTCCTGCTTTTTAACTGCAAGTAAATCGGAAGGCATCCCCTCCTTTA
>CAZXTX010000425.1:0-2436 GCA_964643695.1 uncultured Mariniphaga sp.
TAAGCACTTCCGTCAACTCCTGTTGAGTCAAAAGCCGACTGCATCCATGCATATTTTCCAAACAGGTGTAGATTTCCCAGAATTGCCGCTTTCAAACCGGTTTCTGCACCAAACGACACAGCTTTTCCGTTTGCCGACAGCAACGGCTCATTATCATATTGCATTGCATGAACATTCAGGTGCCGCCTGAAAAAGCCGTTTACATCCCAGAACAGACGTTTTTTAATGATCGTTTTCCACCCGGCTTCGCCGCTGTACAATATTTCGGCTCCGGCAATAACCGGTCTGCCGGCAGCTGTAAACTGCAGAAACTGCGGTTTCCGGCCACGTGAAGCATTCATGTAAAAATTGAAGTTCTCATTCTGCCGGTAGGTTAATCCGGCCTCACCGGTAAACGACAAACTGTTTTTAGTCAGTTCTTTCATTCCTGAAGATGCCGTTCCTCCGACGGTAAAATCAGAATCGCCGGCAAGCTGCATGCGGTCGTAAACGGCACGTGCTCCAAAAGTGAAAAAGAGTTTTCGCCACCACTGATACGTATAGTGTAAAAATGCCTGTGCCGACTGTGTCTTTCTGTTACTTACAATGTTTTCACTAAGAAAACTACCGGGTATCAAGTCATCATTTTCATTTTCGGCAGGCAGAAATGGAAACGGAAAAACAGGCTCCCCGGATTTAGAGGCAATCTCCTCAATAAACCTGCTGCCGGAAACCTGCAGCCATGACAAATCCCTTTTATCACGAATATAATTTAAGCCGATTGAGCCGTTGGTCTGGCTGAAACGAAGAAAATTGTACCTCAGCTCCTGAAAAAACAGATTGTTGTCCGATTTGCTGTCAATATCAATTGCAGGATAAATGGTACCGTCAGCATCAAAAACCGAAGCCGAGTTCGTTTTTCCGTAAAAAGTAACCGAAGTCAGGTAGCTGTGCTCATTTCTGAAAAGCCGGTATTTTAGCAGCGCATTCATTGTTTCCGCTTCCGTTCCCAGCTCTTTCCCCCTGTTCAGGGATGCACGGTAGCTGAAAATTCCGGTTTCGCCATCATCAGCCATCCATTTATTTACAAATGCGGTTCCCGGCTCGTTTGCTTTCTGATAATTGAACTGAAGGTCAATTTTATGATTCCATGACGGAACAAACTGAACCGAAAATCTTCCGGCCATGAGATTTTTGCCATTGAGCCTTCCGCCTTCGCTGTTTTTCACATAGCCGTTACGGTCGCGGTAAATTCCCGCCGCCCTTACAAAAAGCATATCTTCAACCACCGGCAAATTTATTGCTGCACGTGCCTCTTTATTCTGATAATTTCCGCCGCCGGCAGTTATGTATCCGCCAAAGTCCTTACCGGGTTTTTTACTGAAAAACTGAACGGCACCGTTTAAGGCATCTCTTCCAAAAAGAACATTTTGAGGCCCTTTAATAATTTCAGCCCTCTCCATATCAAACAGTTCGGCAGAAAATCCGCCGTATCCCGAAACCGGAGCATCGTCATAAAACAGGGCGGTTGAAGGGGCCGCCGCCGGAAAACCGGGATTGTCGCCTGAGCGGTTAAGTGAAAAAGTGTGATTGCCGCCGCCAAAAGATTCAAAAAACAATCCGGGCTCATATATCGCCAATTCCGAAAAATCAGTTATCCCTGAATGTCCCGCAAAATCGCCGGTAACAACTGAAACCGAAGCAGGAATATCGGAAACCTGCTGCTCGCGCTTCTGCAAAGTTGATATTTGTGTTTCAAGTGAAACCGGTCCCCGCTCCAGAACTAAAAAATGTTCGTTATTGCCAACCTTCATCATGTAGTCGATGGTTTTAGTGTTAAAACCGATACACGAAATGCGCAGGCTGACCAGATCGGCAGGCAGGCCGGAGAGCATAAACAACCCCGACTCGTTTGAATGGACAAGTCTTTTCAGACCTGCAGCCTCAACCGATGCGCCAACAATCGGTGCTCCGGCGGCATCGTGTACGTAACCTATAAAAAATACCGGCGGCGACTGTTCTCTGGTCACCTCAACATCGCGATATTTTCGTTTTACACGGCCGCGCTTTTTGGGCTGTGAAAATGCCGTGGAAACAGCTAAAAAAAGAAAAGTAAATATTAGAATTCGTTTCATTCTGAAAATTTCAGTTGTTCAGCCAAAATAAAAACCCGGATTATCCGATAAGTCCGGCAATTGCACTGTCAATCTTTTCAAAATGGAAACTCTCTTTGATTTTGTTTTTTTTCTCTGCAATCTTTTCATTGCATAAATTTCCAATACTTCCCTCGTGAACATGCCTGACAACCTTTTCCGGCTTATATTCCCCGGCTTCAATCTTTTCTGCCACTTGTCTGTAAGCCTCCCTGAAAGGGACACCTTCAAGTACAAGTTTATTCACCTCTTCAACGCTGAAAAGGTGATCATATTTCGGATCGTCAAGAATATTTTTATTAAC
>CAZXTX010000426.1:0-2424 GCA_964643695.1 uncultured Mariniphaga sp.
GTTTTAGGCAAATCGTTTGGTCATGTTGCACCAAGCGACAAGCTCAATATTGCCGGCATCGGGGTTGGCGGTGTGGGCAGGCGCAATCTGGCCAACATGAAAACAGAAAATATTGTTGCACTTTGCGATGTTGACTGGAGATATGCTGCCAAAACATTTGCAGATTATCCCAAAGCAAAACAGTTTAAAGACTGGCGCGAAATGTTTGACAAAATGGGAAAATCCATTGATGCCATAATGGTTGCCACACCCGACCATACCCATGCCGGAGTTGCCGCCCATGCAATAACGCTGGGTATGCATACCTATGTGCAAAAACCGCTGACACATTCAGTATATGAATCACGGCTTTTAACAAAGCTTGCCAAAAAGTATAAAGTGGCAACCCAAATGGGTAATCAGGGCAACTCCTTCGACTGGTGCCGCGAAATAGCAGAATGGATTCAGGCAGGCGCAATCGGTGATGTATATGAGGTGCAGTGCTGGACCGACCGTCCTATATGGCCGCAGGGACTGGCAGAACCCAAAGGAGGTGTTCCCGTGCCTCCCGCACTGGATTGGGATTTGTTTATCGGGCCGGCTGAAAAACGGCCGTATGACCCTGCTTACACTCCCTGGAACTGGCGCGGATTCTGGGACTTTGGCACTGGAGCTTTGGGCGATATGGCATGCCATATTATGGATCCCATATACTGGGCACTTGATTTAAAATATCCGGTAAGCGTAGAAGGCAATTCCACATTGTCAAACCTATATTCACCGCCTCAGGCACAAAAGGTAACCTATAAATTTCCTGCCCGTCCGTCAAAAGGCAACGTAAACATGCCGGAAGTTACCGTTCACTGGTACGATGGCGGTTTGGTGCCCGACCGGCCCGAAGAGCTGAAAGACGGCGAAATGATGGGCGATGAAAATGGCGGAATAATCTTCATTGGTAAGAAGGGAAAGATTATGACAGGATGTTACGGAATGAATGCCACATTGCTTCCGGTTTCCCAAATGAAATATTTCAATCAGCCCGAACCTGTTTTACCCCGTGTTAAGGGCGGTAACGGCGATATATGGTCCACCAATGCACATGAGCAGGACTGGATCAGGGCATGCAAGGAGACACCCGAAAACAGGGTTGAGTCATCATCCAATTTTCAGTTTTCAGGACCGTTTAACGAGATGGTGGTTATGGGAGTTCTGGCAACAAGGCTTTCAGGATTGCATGGCTTACACCGCGAACTGAAATGGGATGGTGAAAATATGAAGTTTACCAACATTTCACCAAACGATAAAATTAAAATTGTAACAGTTGACGAGTATGCCGTAATTGACGGCGATCCGAAATTTGACAGGCGGTTTGCCGAATTCAACGCTCTGGAAATGGCAAATGAATGGATAAATCATACCTATCACAACGGATTTACATTACCGCCAATGCCTTAATTTTTTAAACAAAACGGCAGTGTGCCGCAGCCATGGTGCACTGCTGTTATAAACATAATTACAATATCAGACCTTTATTAACAAGTAATTTAAAAGTTATGAAACTCAGTAAGTTATTAATACTTTTTTTGGCATGCAGCCTGATGTCCTGCTCCGGTGCAGCCGAAAAGAAAACAAAAGCAGAAAAACAGGGCTGGAAACTCTCAATGCAGTCCTATACGTTTCATCTGTTTTCGGTGGTTGAATCATTAGACAAAACCAGGGAAGCAGGGTTGAAATATATTGAAATTTATCCCCGACAAAGAATGGGAGAAGGTTTTGGCGATGCAGTTTTTGGATACAATCTTACCCCGGAGCAGCAGAGTGAGCTGAAAAAGCTGGCAGAATCGAAAGGTGTTAAGATTATATCTTCAGGTGTCTGGACACCTTCGCGTGATGAATGGAAAAAAGTGTTCGACCTTGCAAAAAGCATGGAACTGGAGTTTATCAGTGCTGAACCGGCAAAGGATGACTGGGATGTTGTGGAAGAGCTGGCAAAGCAGTACAGGATAAAGATTGCCTGTCACAATCATCCTAACGAGTCCTCGTATTGGGAACCCGAAATATTGCTGGATATTATTACAGACAAGGACAAACTGTTGGGTTCCTGTGCCGATGTCGGCCATTTTAAACGGATGGGTGTTGAAGCCGCAGAAGCCATACAACAACTTGAAGGGCGGATTATTTCGATGCACTTTAAGGATATAGCTCCTGATTCTGAAAAAGGAACGTTGGAAGATGTAGTTTGGGGAACCGGTGTTCTGAATGTAAAGGGAATACTGCAGGAATTAAAACGTCAGAATTTCAAAGGTTATTTCACAATTGAATACGAAGCAAACTGGGAAAATAATCTGCCGGAAATAAAAAAGTCAGTCGAATATTTTAACAGTGTTGCCGATGAGTTGTTTTAATATTGATGAGCAGGTTAAAGCGAATTGATGCAAAGTATTT
>CAZXTX010000427.1:0-2424 GCA_964643695.1 uncultured Mariniphaga sp.
ACTTTAGCGGGTACGCTGACAGAAGAAAATCGTAAGCAGTATGTTTTCAGATATGATGACAATTATTTTAATGATTCCAATATGCCGCCAATAAGTTTAACAATACCTAAAACACAGCAGGAATATAGAAGCAGTTTTTTATTTCCCTTTTTCTTTAATATGCTGAGTGAAGGAGTGAACAAAAAATTACAAAGCACACAATTGAGAATAGACGAAGATGATAATTTCGGTTTGCTGGCAGCAACAGCACAATATGATACAATTGGTGCAATAACAGTGAAATCAATGGACAATTGACAATTGACAATTAAAAATAGAGAATGTATGAGAAAAAACATAATAAAGGATAAAAGTTTTGAATTTGCATTGCGCATTATTCAGTTATATAAATACTTGACAACTGAACAGAAAGAGTATATTATGTCAAAACAATTGCTAAGATCTGGAACTGCTATTGGAGCACTTGTAAGAGAATCTGAACATGCAGAAAGCAAAGCTGACTTTATTCATAAACTATCTATAGCTTTAAAAGAAGCCAACGAGACAGAGTATTGGCTCGACTTACTTAATCAATCATCATATATTGATAAAAACCGGCAAGTTTCAATTTCAAACGACATAAAGGACATTTTACGATTGCTAATTTCTATAATCAAAACATCAAAACGCAAATGAAAAAACAATTATCAATTGTTAATTGTCCGGGTACATTAGCTGAAGGTTTTTCTACTTACAGCCCAGGCTGTTTGCGGAATTTGTTCAGCGGTAAAAAGGTAAACCATATTTTGCCTTACGAACAGCCCCAACAAAGCGAAGAAGTTGCAGAACAATTCATGGAAAATCGCAAGCGCATATCCATATCGGGAGTACAGGAAAAATTGAGCTTACTTTTAGATAAAAATGCATTGCGATTAACAAAGGAAGGAGAACGGGGAACATATATCCTCAAGCCGATACCAAGAGATTTGAAAAAGGTTGACCAGGTTCCTGCCAATGAACACCTGACTATGCAAATAGCCAAACAAGTGTATGGATTGAATACGGCAGAAAATGCTATGATTTTTTTTCAGAATGGTTCACCTGCCTATATCACCAAACGATTTGACGTGAAAGAAAACGGAAATAAATGGGGCGTGGAAGATTTTGCAACGTTGGCAGGAAAAACAAAAGACAATGCAGGTGCAAATTTCAAATATGAGTACAGCTATGAAGAGGCAGGACAGTTGATACAAAAATTTGTTCCGGCATGGCGCGTAGAAATAGAAAAGTACTTTTCTTTAGTTATTTTCAATTTTCTGTTTTCAAACGGAGATGCTCATTTAAAGAACTTTTCTTTGCTGGAATCTTCCAATGGAGATTATCTGCTAAGTCCTGCTTATGACTTAATAAATACAAGACTCCATGTGGACGATACAGATTTTGCACTGGATAAAGGACTGTTTGCAGACGATTATAGAAGTAAGCAATACAAAAAAAGTGGTCATCCTTCCAAAAGCGATTTCACGGAATTTGCATTGAGAATTGGAGTTGCTGAAAGCCGGGTTCAGAAACTATTAAATCCGTTCTTGGAAAAGCAACTTTTTGTGGAAACATTAATCAGTCGCTCTTTTTTAACTGAAGCCAACAAGAGAGGGTATTTGCTTATGTATAACACAAAGAGAAATCATTTAATAGCTCAATGAGATTAAAACATGAAGAGATAGAAGCACGAACCGCTAACAGATTGTTTACTGCCGATAAAAACATTATTAACCGTAAAATTGGAACTGTTAAACCCGAAGTTTTCAAAAAAGTCACTGATAAACTTTTTGAAATCATAATTCACTAAGGTGCAATCGTGCGGTAGCAATACTGCGCTACCTGCCATTCCGGCAACGGCACCAATTGCTCCGTTAATGGCTACGGCATCATAATCAATTATAACACTCTTAAAGCTACAACAAATAAATATCTGTATCTATCTCAGCATTTAATTGACTGCAAAAATGAATAAATTTTTTAGATAAAAAATGAGACGGTGGTTGATTGTCGGCTATCCTTAGAACAATATTGAATTTTGAATTTAACCTATTTTCCCTTATATATTTCGTTAACGGAAGGATGTTGGGTTCAATTTTTTGAATTAATACCTCAAGAATATCATCAACATATAGTGATTCGATATAACCAATAGAATAGATCCAAGCACTTTCCTTTTTATATAATCCTTTTCGGATTTGTTCTCCTTTATTGTACATTAGTGTTGGACCAAAACCTACTACTTCTGTAATTTGCTGATGATTTATATTCAAATCATGATAAAGAATAAATTCAATTTTGATTTCTGTCTTTTCCATCTTATTTAGTTTTTATGCTATAGTCTGCCTCCGCTGCCCCTCGTTTCCGAACGAGGGGTAAATGGTCAATTGTTTATAACAATTATAA
>CAZXTX010000428.1:0-2422 GCA_964643695.1 uncultured Mariniphaga sp.
ACCGATGACCTTTTGACTGCCAGTCAAACGCTCTAGCCAACTGAGCTAATGCCCCGTTTTATTTAAAAGAACTGCTGACCTTCCCGATTTCCATCGGGACGCTCCGGTCAACCGGGCTGATGCTTCATTTTATTGAAAGAACTGCTTTTAAATATTTTTGAAGAAATTTTTTAAAAACGCTGCAAATATAAAAAAAATACCATTAATGATATTATACGGTAGGGTTTTTGTTGGTTATAATTTTAATTGTCAGATAAAATGTTTTTTTGGCAACACTGTTTTCGTTCTATAATTACTGAAATTTAAAAAATCAAATGAATTTGATTTGCAAGTGATAATTATTTTTTATCTTTATCGCTCTTTTGTAAGGCTAATTATTTAAGGAAATAAATTAAAACAAATACCATGGAAATTAAAAAATCACCAAAGGCAGATCTTGAAAATAAAAAGAATTTATTCTTTTTGCTTGGTCTGGTGATTTCACTGGGAGTTATTCTGGCTGCCTTTGAGTACAAAACAGCACCTTCAAAAGCTGAATCGCTTGGACAGATTCAGGTACAGGAGGTGGAAGAAGAAATTATACCTATTACAAGGGAACAGGAAGTTCAGCCACCTCCTCCGCCACCTCCTCCACAGGTAGTTGAAGTTTTAAATATTGTGGATGACGATGTGGATATTCATGATGAGTTAATGATTGAAGATACTGAAGCTACAGCTGATATGATGATTGATGTGGCTCCTGTTATTTCAACTCAGGCTGTGGAAGAAGAAGAGGAAGAAGAAGCACAGGTGTTTTTTATTGTTGAGGATATGCCCGAATTTCCGGGGGGTGAACTTGCTCTGAGGCAATTTATAGCCAATGCAATTAAATATCCTGTAATTGCACAGGAGAACGGAATTCAGGGACGTGTTTATGTTACATTTGTTGTTAATACTGACGGTTCAATTGCAGATGCAAAAATTGCAAGGGGTGTGGACCCGTCAATCGATAAAGAGGCACTTCGCGTTGTTAATACCCTTCCGAAATGGAAACCCGGAAAACAGCGCGGAAAACCGGTACGTGTATCCTATACGGTACCAATTAATTTTGTGTTACAGTAAAAAATTCAGAAAATAATTATTGACTCCTGATTCCTTTATGGTTTCAGGAGTTTTTTGTGTCTTGAAATTAAGGTTTTTATTATTTTAGATTAAAAAAAGAGTGATATAATATATGATTGAAACAACTCCTGAAATAGAGAAGGTTGTACTAATCGGACTAATTAGCAGTAGTCAGGATGAAAAGCAGGTAAACGAATATTTGGACGAGCTGGAATTTTTGACTGATACTGCCGGTGCCGCAGTTTTAAAAAGATTTACACAAAAGCTTGACAAGCCAAATGTTTCAACTTTTGTAGGTGCCGGAAAACTGGAAGAAATAGCTGAATATATAAAAATGCTTGAAGCTGACACTGCTATTTTTGATGATGAACTTACGCCTACCCAGCTTAGGAATATTGAGAGGAAACTTGAATGTAAGGTGCTTGACAGAACGAATCTGATACTTGATATTTTTGCGCGCCGTGCCAAAACAGCTCATGCAAAAACTCAGGTGGAACTTGCACAGTATCAGTATCTGCTTCCGCGTTTGACGCGAATGTGGACTCATCTCGAACGTCAGCGTGGAGGAATCGGAATGCGCGGGCCGGGTGAAACCCAGATTGAAACCGACCGCAGGATGATACTTGATAAAATTGCATTGCTAAAAGAACAACTGAGGAAAATTGACCGGCAAAAGGCAAATCAGCGGAAAAATCGTGGAAAGCTTGTGAGGCTTGCATTGGTGGGATATACCAATGTAGGAAAATCAACTATTATGAATGTGCTGTCAAAATCAGATGTTTTTGCCGAAAACAAATTATTTGCAACCTTGGATACGACCGTGAGAAAGGTGGTAGTTGAAAATCTTCCTTTTTTACTTACCGATACCGTCGGATTTATCAGAAAATTGCCGCATGATCTTGTTGAGTCGTTTAAATCAACTTTGGATGAAGTGAGGGAGGCCGACATACTGGTTCATGTTGTGGACATTTCCCATCCCGGATTTGAAGAACAGATGGAAACTGTAAACAATACTCTCGAGGAGATTGACTCGGGTGATAAACCTAAAATTTATGTTTTCAACAAAATTGATGCTTACTCTTTTACAGAAAAGGATGAGGATGACCTCTCGCCAAAAACCAAAAGTAATTTTACACTGGATGAATGGAAAAATTCATGGATTGGAAAAGATAATATGCCGGCGGTTTTTATTTCTGCAGTAAACAGGGAAAATATTGAAGAAATGAAGAATATTCTGTATGAAGAGGTTAAGAAAATTCATTCAGTCCGGTTTCCGTATAACGATTATCTTTATGATATAATACCGATTGGAGAAATATAA
>CAZXTX010000429.1:0-2409 GCA_964643695.1 uncultured Mariniphaga sp.
AAAAAAACTTATCAATTATCATATTTTGTTACTTTGCAAAAAAGAATGTAAAACACATCATTATTAAATTAAAATAAATATTATGAAACTAATTACTACTTTCATCATTGCACTTTTCTGTCTGTGCGGCTCATTGAATTTACATGCTCAGCAGCGCCCCGGCGAACAGCCGCCTCCGGAAACAGGCGAAACCTTTAAAATTGGTATGGCCGGTTATACTTTTGTAAAATTCGATCTCGACAAAACTCTGGAAACACTTGAGAAATCCGATGTTCACTATCTGTGCATCAAGGATTTTCATCTTCCTTTCAAAAGTACCGATAAAGAAATTGCAGACTTTCATGCAAAACTTGAATCAAAAGGCGTAAAAGGCTATGCTGTTGGCCCGATTTACATGAAAACCGAAGAAGAAGTTGACAATGCATTTGCCTATGCAAAAAGGGTTGGAGTTGAACTTATTGTTGGTGTTCCAACATATGAACTTCTCCCCTATGTTGATAAAAAAGTTAAGGAATATAATTTCAAATATGCAATTCATCTGCACGGGCCCGACATTGAACTCTTTCCTGATGCTGATAATGTATGGGAAAGTGTAAAGCACCTTGATCCACGCATTGGCATGTGCCTCGATATAGGACACGACACTCGCAACGGCAAGGATCCGGTTGCCGACTTAAAGAAATATCATTCACGCGTATTCGACGTTCATATCAAAGATGTTACAGGTGACACAAAGGCAGGCTATTCAGTTGAAATAGGCCGCGGAATTATTGATATACCCGCTTTTGTAAAAATGCTGCGCAAAGTTAAATATGACGGAGTATGCAGTCTGGAACATGAAAAAAATATGGACAACCCGTTTATGGGAATTGCAGAATCCATAGGATATTTCAGGGGAGTAATAGCAGCAACAAAAAAATAGGACAGAATAAGATATTACTTACCTTTTAATTTAAAATCAGCACCTTTTATCATACGGCACAGAAATTGTTAAAAGCGACAAATGTTCATATTACATTTAAAATTAAAAAAAATACCATTATGAAAACAAAAACACAAATTTTAGTTGCAGTCCTTAGTATTGCACTAATTTTTTCCGGATGTAATGCTTCCAAAACGTTAAAAGGCGGTGCAATCGGATCCGGTGCCGGAGCAATTCTCGGCGGAATTATAGGAAGCCGTTCAAACAACACTGCAACCGGTGCGGTTATTGGTGCTGCCGTTGGCGGTGCTGCCGGTGCACTTATTGGCAAATATATGGATAAGCAGGCTGAAGAACTTGAACAGGAACTTGAAAATGCCACTGTTGAACGTGTTGGCGAAGGAATTCAGATTACCATGGAATCAGGTATTCTTTTCGGGTTTGATTCTTATGCACTTCTCCCGGAAGCCAAAAGTGAACTGGAAGCTATGGCCAGAGTTATGACAAACTATCCCGAAACCAAAATTCAGGTTGACGGACATACTGACAGTGTTGGTGCAGACAAATATAACCAGACTCTTTCCGAACGCCGCGCCAAGTCAGTTGCCGATTATATGAGAAGTCTCGGAATAACTGCCGATCGTATTACCGAGGCCGGTTTTGGAAAAAATATGCCGGTTGCCGACAATGCCACAGAAGAAGGACGCAGCTTAAACCGCAGGGTTGAAATTGGCATTACGGCCAATGAAGAGCTTAAAGAAGCTGCGGAAAAAGGTGAACTGGAAATAGAACCGTAACTCTTATTTATATAAAATATTTTAACATGAAAAAAATTAAAACAACGGTAATTGCAATTCTTGCAATATCATTTTTTGTATTTAATCCACATACAACATTTGCACAAACAACTTTTGGCGCAAAAGCCGGATTAAATCTTTCAAATCTGAATACAGAAAACTCAAATGACAAAAACATGCTTGCCGGGCTTCATGCCGGTGTTTTTCTGAACAAACAACTTTCAGAAAAATTTTCAGTTCAGCCCGAGCTTCTCTTTTCACAGAAAGGTTCAAAATGGACAAATAAAAGCGGAATAACCGATTCGGAAATTAAGTTTAATCTTAACTATTTTGAAGTACCGGTTAGTGCAGTTTATAATCTGGCTCGCGATTTTGACTTTCAGCTGGGCCCTTACATCGGTTTTTTGCTGAATTCAAAAAGCGAAGGAAAAACAACTATTGGCAGTACCACCATTGAAGCAAACAAGGATCTGGATAAAAAGCACTTCAATACGGCAGATTTTGGCCTGCAGGGCGGACTCAGGTTTTTTCTGAAACCTGTTTATCTTGGATTTACTTATAAATTAGGATTATCTCAGGTAGCAAAAAAAGACAAACTGGCAGAAAACATACTTGATAACGCTTCAAACCGAACTATTCAGGTTTATGCTGCAATTCCGTTTTAATTAAAAATATATTTAGATGAAGCTG
>CAZXTX010000430.1:0-2392 GCA_964643695.1 uncultured Mariniphaga sp.
AATGGATTTATCCACGACATGCTGAATTTGAATCAGAATTAAGAAACTCATCATCTGAATGGTTTTTTAAAAAAGGATTCCAAGTTCATAGCAAAATGCCATATTGTTTGGATTCATTAGACAACTGGCGAAATAATATCATTTTACCGGAAGTTGCTGATTACATTGAGAATTTCAAGAATGAGAGTGAAAAGAATAATAAACCATTTCCACTGCACAAGTACGTACATCACGGATTGAGTAGTCAAGCTATGGTCTTTAATCTAATCGGACCTTTAATTGCAAGAAATGATTTGATTCCATTGACAGCCATACTTGAAACGAAGGGGATTGCTGACAAATTTGGGAAGGCACAATTTGAATATGAAGACAGGACTGTATTTAATGAAGATACAGGGCAACCTACTTCAATTGACTTAGTTCTTTTTGACAAGGAAAATAAACCAAAGATTTTTATTGAAAGCAAATTAGTCGAGGCAGAATTTGGAGGTTGTTCTGTTTTTAAAAAAGGAGATTGTGCAGGAGGAAATCCTATTGATAATTTACAAGAATGTTTTTTGCATTTTATCGGAAGGAAATATTGGAGTTTAATTGAAAAATATGGCTTCAATGAGAATTTAAAGGATGAAAAGATTTGTATTTTAGTAAATTATTATCAGTTCTTTAGAGAGATTTTATTGAGTATTGATAAAGACGGCTATTTTGTTCTACTTTCAGATGAACGTAGTCCGGTTTTTAATTATCAAAATGGTGAAAAAGTTCGTGGATTAATACCATTATTAACTGAGTTCGTTTCTGATAAATACAAGGACAGAATATTTTTAGTTACCATCCAAGAAATTGTTTATTCAATTAAAAGAACTGGGAGACACAATGACTGGATAAATGAATTTGAATTAAAATACGGATTAAAAAAAGTAACAAATGGCTAACAAGCACTATAAAAAATTACCGGTAAATGGGTTATTCATAGGGTTGTATTCCGCTTCAACTTTTCGTGTGTAATGATTTAAAATTACCCGCAATCCTTTACTACTCATATTGTTAAACATTAAGGGTAAGTTTACAAAATGACAAAACTAAATTTTAATAAAACAAACTGAATTTTGCTGTCTTAAAAAACAAGATGTTGTGTATTCATTTTGACCACTCTAACGAAAAGACGGCAACAAACTAATTATTTTTAAAGGAAAAATTCACTTCTTAATTTGTTATCTTTATATCAAACTTTATTCAAATAAAAAATGAATTTTGAGAATTTAGTTATACATATACAGCAAACAAATGACTTTTTGCAGCAAAGTGCTGTAAAAGCTGTGAACACACATTTGACTCTGAGAAATTGGCTCACAGGCTTTTATATTGTAGAATTTGAACAAAATGGTAGTGATAGAGCCGAATATGGAACTAAATTACTTGAGAACATTGCTAAAAATATTAACATTAAAGGACTTACAGCACCTGAATTATCACGTTGCCGACAATTTTACAACACTTATCCGCAAATTATTGGGTTGATACCCCAAGAATTTAAAGATATGCTTCCTGTTGATTTTTTGTTAGAAAACAGTGAGAAATTAATTCTTGGGTTGCCGACCCAAGAATTACAAAATGAAAACATAAAGCACATTTCAACCATTTTTCAATCCGTTTCTTACACACATTTTACTGAACTCATAAAAATTGAAGACAGCACCAAAAGACGTTTTTACGAATTGTTAATTTTGAAAACACAACCAAGCGTTAAAGAACTAAAACGACAAATTGAAACACTGACTTTTGAACGAATTGGTTTGTCGGGTAATCACAAAGGTTCATTTAACCACATGATGAACAAAATACAACCGCAACAGGCATCTGATTTGGTGAAATCACATTATTTCTTTGAATTTTTAAATATTAGACAACCACATTTAATTGAAGAAAACGAATTGGAACAAGCTCTTATTTCGCATTTGCAACAATTCATAACGGAACTTGGAAACGGATTTTGTTTTGAAGCACGACAAAAACGAATTTTAATTGGTGATGAATACTATTTCATTGATTTGGTTTTCTATCATCGTATATTGAAATGTCACGTTTTGGTAGAACTAAAAACTAATATTGCCAAACACGAACATATTGGACAGTTGAAATCGTATTTATACCATTACAAAAAGAATGTTCAAGAGCCAAATGATAATCCGCCTGTTGGAATTTTGCTTGTTACCAGCCAAAATAAAACATTGGTTGAATACGCTATTGCAGACAGCGACTTAGATATTTTTGTAAGCAAATACCAACTGCAACTTCCTGACAAAGAAAAATTTGAGAAATTTATTAATAACGAACTGAAATATACAAAATAGACACAATCTGCCCCATAACAAAGTCTTATCCTCAGACAGGT
>CAZXTX010000431.1:0-2382 GCA_964643695.1 uncultured Mariniphaga sp.
ACCAATGTTATACCGGATTCCTGAACTTTAGATCCGATTAAAACCAACAATCCGGTAAATTCAAAAGTAACTGTAAGGTTTTCACTATCTGCAGTTTCTGGAATAATCAGATTTATTTCCGAATCAGTTATTTCACCCTCGATTGTTTCTGCAAGACTTGGATTAAGTTCTGCTTCAATTGTAAAAGAAATTAATTCCTTTTCAGATGAAAGAACCGGGTCGTTGGTTTTTTTGCATGAAAAGATAGATAGTATCAGAATAAATAAGAGAGAAATTTTTAAGGATTTCATTTTTTTTGGTTTTTGTTTTTGTATAACGTACAAAAATAGAAAAAAGTGTTGTTTTGGAAAAAAATATTATAGAAGTTTGGAACAGGCTTAATAAACGTCAGTTTGATAACGCTTTTTTCTTTTTAGGTCTTTTAGATATTTTTCAGCCTCTTCCTGATTTTTTTTACCTTCTGATTTAATGATTTCAAGTAAGGTGTTGTTTATATTTTTAGACAGTTTCCGCCTGTCGCCGCACAGATAAAAATATGCACCGTTTTCAAGCCAGTTGAATATCTCTTTTTTATTTTCGGTCAGTTTATGCTGAACATAAATCTTCTCTTTCTGATTACGTGAAAAGGCTACATCAATTTTTTCAAGAATATTGTTTTTCTGTAATTCCTGCCACTCATTTTGATAAAGAAAATCGGTCTCTGATTTTCTGTCGCCATAAAACAGCCATGTGTTTCCCAAGATTCCTTTACTTTTCCGCTGTTGCATAAATGCCCTGTAGGGTGCAATTCCGGTTCCTGCTCCCACCATTATAATTTTCTCTCCGTTTTCGGGCATTCTGAAACCGGTGTTTTTCTCTATATAAACCATAACTTCATCACCTGTGTCGAGAAAAGCGGAGATATTTAATGAACATGCCCCGTAACGACGGCGTTTTTTTCTTTCAAAATTCACTACCGAAACTGTTATATGCACTTCTTCACCTGCATGTTCCATACTTGAACTTACAGAATATAAACGCGGTGGCAGAGGTCTGAGTATTTCCAGAAGTTTGTTAACATTCCAGTCATACGGAAAATCTTCAAGCATGTCTAACAAATCGCTTCCGTAAAGGTAATCGTCTATTGCATCGTCGTTGCTGAGCAGTTTATATAGATCAGGGTTTTTAGTGTGTTCGTAATATTTTGTCAGCAGGTCATAAGTTATCAGAGTAATTTCATATTTGTGGGTAAGGGCCGACTTAAGGGTTGTTTCTTCTTCTTCGCTGAAATTTATCTTTTTATTTGGGTCAAAACCGGTCTTTTCTATAATCAAATCAACAAGTTCAGGCGGGTTTTGAGTGAATATTCCGACCGAATCGCCCGGCTCATAAGTCAAGCCGGAACCTTCGAGTGAGAGTTCCAGATGATATACTTCCTTGTCTGATTCGTAACTGTTTAATCTTACTTTATCAAGCACAACAGCAGGGAAGGGATTGCTTTTGGAAAATATCTCTTTGGGTCTTTCATTCGGTTTTAAAGGTTGTTTTTGGATGACTGTATCCGAATCAGTTTTTTCAATAACTGATGCTGTTTTTGCCGGTGTCAGATTCAGCAGAAAAGTATTCATCCATATTTCGGATTTGAGTTCATAATCCACATCGCACATTGTCAGCTGGGTTGCTGTTTGTGCACCGCTCTTTTTTATGGCATTGTATATCTCCTCGCCGGTCTGGCAAAAATTCCGGTAAGTTTTGTCACCGAGTGCAAGTACTGAAAAACGCAGATTGTTAAGTTTGGGAAGTTCTTCGGTAGTAACATATTTATGAAAATCCTCTGCCATATCCGGCGGTTCACCTTCGCCGTGGGTGCTTACAATTATTGCAAGGTTTTCTTCATTTTTCAGATTTTCGGGGTCATAGTCATACATGCTGAGCAGATTGACTGCAACATTTTTAAACAATGCCTTTTCTTTCATCTTTTGGGCAAGCTCAATTGCATTTCCGGTTTCGGTTCCGTATATAATTGTGAGATTTGCAACAGCAGTTTTCTTAACTGTTTCTGTTTCTGAAGCTTCAGTCATTACCGGACTTCCGTTTAAACCTGAAATACGACCTTCAAGATAACCGCTCAGCCATATAATCTGCTCAGTTGTTATATCCTTAACAAGTTCGTTAAGAGCCGTTACCTGTTTTTCATTCAGCGGATTTGACCTTCTATTCATATCTATTGTGGAGCAACTTTCGTTTTAATTATCTGCTGCAAATTTAAAACGAATAATTCAGGAATCAAATATCTTTTTATCTCTTGTTGCTTTTTTGATGAAAAGCAAAATGAATTTAACTTTTGTTACTTTTACATTTTCAAACTGAAAATATGTTTAACATGAAGATTATAAGACTAAC
>CAZXTX010000432.1:0-2381 GCA_964643695.1 uncultured Mariniphaga sp.
GACGTGAAGCAGTCCATTTACCGCTGGCGAAATTCCGACTGGAACATTCTGGCATCACAGATCAATGATGATTTTCCGCATTATCCGCCGAATGAAATAGCACTCGAAAAAAACTGGCGAAGCCGTTTAAATGTCATTGATTTTAATAATGCAGCATTTGAGGTTTTGATAAACAGTTTTGAAAATCTGCTTGTTGAAGAGATTGAAAGCGAAAGTCCGCGCGATAAGTTCAGTTCTGTTTACAGTCATTTCATTCAGAAACCGGGGAAGCCGGCTGATGACAAAACCGGCCTGGCGGAAATAACTTTCCTGCCGGAAGAGGATTTTGACGAAAATTCTCTCGAACTGCTTGTTAATCAGGTTAAGCGGCTTCAGGACAACGGACTGAAAGCTTCTGACATTGCAATTCTTTTGCGGAAAAACAGTGAGGGAGCAAAAGTGGTAAAAACATTTCTGGATGCTTCCGAAAAACCAGAAAATGAAGGTTATAACCTGTCGGTATTATCCGGCGAATCGCTTTTTCTGTATGCTTCGCAGGCCGTTAATTTTGTAATTCTGATAATTCAGCTGCTGATTGACAGCAAAAATGAAATTCACAAAGCTGCACTGCTGCATATTTGGTTATCGTGGCTCAGACCGGCACTTGCAAAAAAAGGTCTGGTTTTTTCTGACGGAACAGAAGAGGAAAATGCATTGGATACCGGTTTCGGATTGTTGTTTGAATCTGAGCTGAGCGAAAAAATCAGTCAGCTGAAAGAGAAGGTGCTGATGCTTTCGCTTGATGAAACTGTTACTGAAATTTGTGCGCTTTTCGGGTTGTTTGAGGTTGAAACGGAACTTCCGTTTTTACAGACTTTGATTGACAAGGCTGCCGAGCAGAAGATTTCGCTTTCCAACGATTTGTCAAATTTTTTGCACTGGTGGAATGAAAAGGGTTTTGAAACTTCGGTGAGTGTTAATGATGAACTCGATGCGGTCCGGCTGCTCACCGTTCATAAAGCCAAGGGGCTGGAATTTGAAGCGGTGCTTCTGCCGTTTTTCAACTGGAATATTTCATGGCAGGGATTTCAAACACCGACACTTTGGTGCAGGCCTTCACAAAAACCGTTCAGCCGTTTTCCGCTTTTGCCGGTCAGGGCAAGTCAGAGATTAACCGGAACCATTTTTAAGGAAGATTACATTCAGGAGAAAACCAACAGTTTTATAGATACGATAAATCTTGTTTATGTGGCATTTACACGTGCCAAGTCAGTTCTGTTTATTAATTCTTTAAGAAAAGAAAAAGCAGAAAAACTCTCAAAAACCGTAAATTCAGTACTTGATTCGGCATTGCAGATTCTTTCAGATAGAAAACAGTTTCAAAACTGCTGGGATGAGAGCCGCACGGTTTTCAGCTATGGTGAAATTCCTGTTTTTGATACTTCAAAAACTACTGTAAGTCCGGTACTGATTGAAGATTACAGTTTTTTTGAGTTTGGCAAACGGATAAGGCTTCAGTCAAACAGTGATAATTTTCTTGAACTGAGTGAGCAAAGCCGCTCGGTAAAGAATTTCGGAAAATTGGTGCATGAAATTCTTGCCGCCGTAAATACCGCAGATGATTTTGGAACTGCCTGTATGGCTGCATTTAAGGAGGGAAGAATAAACAGTGCGGAAAAGGATGAGGTTTTGAAAAAACTGAAATCAAGTCTTCAGAATCCTGTTATCGCACAGTGGTTCGCAGGTGATTTTACCGTGCTCAATGAGCGTAATCTGCTTTCGCCCGAAAATATGTACCGCCCCGACAGGATTATGATTTCAGACGACCGGGCGGTGGTTGTGGATTATAAATGGGGTGAAAAAATTCCCGGAAAATATAACAGACAGGTTCAGAATTATACCATGATGCTGAAAGAGAGCGGTTTTAAAAGTGCAGAGGGGTATTTGTGGTATATAAATCTGGATGAGGTGGAACGGGTTGTTTGATATTTTGTATTTTTGCAAAAATTTAAAATTATGATTCAGAGAATTCAGACTGTTTACATACTGCTTGCAGCCGTTTTTATTGCCCTGCTTCTGAAACTTGACTTTGCTGAACTGGCAGTTAACGGCGAGTTTTACACTTTTAGTTCAAAAGGAATTATAAGTGGCGACAAGGTGTTGTTTAGCGGACTTCCTATTAAACTGTTTATTGCACTGATTGCAATTATTCACCTGCTTGCAATTTTTATGTACAAAAGGAGAATCAGGCAAATCCGCATGCTCTCCTTTTCAATAATTCTGGTACTGGGGCTGCTTGGTGTAATTTTCTATTTCCTGTATGCAGCATTCGACGATGCAAAAATCGTATTCAAAATTCCGCTGGTTTTTCCGTTAATTACTGTTATTCTGGATTATCTTGC
>CAZXTX010000433.1:0-2380 GCA_964643695.1 uncultured Mariniphaga sp.
ACTTCAAACTGCAGCTGCCCCACGGTTCCTATTATTTTCCGGTTGTTGAAGGTGCTTGTAAACATCTGTGCCACCCCCTCGTCTGTCAGGTGGTCAATTCCTTTTGCAAGCTGTTTGGATTTCATCGGGTCGGCATTTTCAATATATCTGAAAAGTTCAGGCGAGAAACTGGGCAGGCCTTTGAAATGTATCTCTTCGCCATCGGTAATGGTGTCGCCTATAATAAAACTTCCGTTATCGGGAATTCCGATAATATCACCAGGAAAAGCTTCTTCAACAATCTCCTTATGCTCGGCCATAAATGCAGTGGGACTTGTTATCCTGATGTTTTTTTCGTTTCGGATATGCTTGTAAACATTGTTTCTAATGAACTTTCCTGAGCATATTTTAAGAAAAGCTATGCGGCTGCGGTGATTGGGGTCGATGTTTGAATGAATTTTAAACATAAATCCCGTAAAACCGCTCTCTTCCGGTTTTATTAAACGCTCTTCTGCCTGTGTGGGGCGGGGTGGAGGGGCAATTTCGAGAAAGGTTTGCAGTAACTCCCGTACACCGAAGTTATAAAGCGCACTTCCGAAAAATACCGGTGCAAGGTTCCCGTTCAGATACTGGTCGTGATTAAATTCAGGAAAAACTCCTTCCACAAGTTCAATCTCCTCGCGTAGTATTTCAGCATCTTCGCCAATATGTTTTTCAAGGCCGGAATCGTTAATGTTTTCAAATGCTATTCCTTCTTCTATTTCCTGAATATTGGGATCAAAGAGTTTCAGATTACGGTTGTAAATGCTGTACACGCCTTTAAACGCAGGGCCGCTGTTTATCGGCCAGCTTAAAGGACAGACATCAATTTTCAGTTGCTTTTCAACTTCATCAAGCAGGTTGAATGAGTCTTGTGCGGGGCGGTCCATTTTGTTGATGAATACAATAACCGGAGTTTTCCGCATTCGGCACACATTCATCAGTTTTTCGGTTTGCGGTTCAACACCTTTTGCGGCATCAATTACAATAATCACACTGTCAACTGCCGTGAGCGTTCGAAAAGTGTCCTCCTGAAAATCCTGATGGCCGGGTGTGTCAAGTATGTTAACCTTGTAGCCGTTGTATTCAAAACCCATTACTGATGTGGCAACCGATATTCCGCGCTGCCGTTCAATTTCCATGAAGTCGGATGTGGCACCTTTTTTAATTTTGTTGCTTTTAACGGCACCTGCAACATGTATTGCACCGCCAAACAGAAGCAGTTTTTCAGTAAGGGTGGTTTTTCCAGCATCGGGGTGACTTACAATACCGAATGTTCTGCGGCGTGCTATTTCTTTCTTAAATGTCATCTGTGTAATGTTTTGGGTTGCAAAAATATAAAAGTAGAACGGATTTTTCTGAATGTATATTAAATTTCGTGTAAGGATTAATATGGGATTGTATGAGCGGAGGCAAAGGCAAAGGTGGAGGTGAAGATTATGAGATTACAAGACACAAGACACAAGACACAAGACACAAGACACAAGACACAAGACACAATAGTTAATAAAATCTTTGCGGTTCATTACCAAAGTCATGCTATGACTGAAGCAACTACTGATTTAAACGCTGTTTCCAATAAAAACGGGGCAGGCAGGTTTATGAATTTTGTCAGGTTTGTGTTTAAAAAAACACTGAGATCACAGAGATACACAGAGAAAAACCGTGATATTAATTAGTTTTAATCATAATAAAAGATAACTAATTTAAACTCTGTGGCCTCCGTGGTTAGAAAAACAACTTTTTGGTAAAAATAATATATCGGTGCTCTGCACCTCTGACTTATTTTATTATTCCAATTCTACTACAAATATTTCGCGGCTCTGCCGCTTTTGGCAGTATGTCAGGCAAAGTCATACTATGACTAAATTACTTTATAGTGCAGTCCCCGAAATAGGAACTGGCTGTTTTATCAACGTTGTCAGGTTTGTGTTTAAAAAAACCACTGAGATCACAGAGATGCACAGAGAAAGTGATATAAATGAGCTTTAATCATAAATAAAAAACAACTAATCTAAACTCTGTGATCCTCTGCGTTCTCTGTGGTAAAAAAAAGAAAGCCTAAACGCAAAGACCGCCAAGCAGACGCAAAACACGCAAAGGGGAATTAAAATTAACTTTACGATTAAAAAAAATAAATATCAAACTAATATCGAACAATATCCATAAATAACTACTTAGTATCAATTTAACATTCAAACCTTAAGGGAAGCTTCGTAATTCTCAGGGGCTTGTGATTTGTGATTTTTCGGACAGTCTTACTTTACAATCTCAAAAGAATCAACTATTTCTCCGTGGATATTTTCCGATTTGTATTTTAGTTTATTACCATCTATTTTAAAATACTGATATAAAGAGCACT
>CAZXTX010000434.1:0-2354 GCA_964643695.1 uncultured Mariniphaga sp.
AGGGAAGCCTGAATCTTCTAAATTTATGCGGTGAACAACCCGAAAATATTCAGGAGATTTTCAAAGTGGCATTTAATAAGCTGTCAACAAATTCTAAATTTTCTTTTAATGATTTAGCAAATGATTCTGAATTTAGAGAAATTTGTAAAAAAAACGGAATCATTCATACAGGCGGTCCAATGTTGGGAAACATTTCTTCAGAGGGAGTAAATATATGGATACGTACCCTTTATCCTGCTAACATTGAAGTAACAGTTGAAGGAGATGGAAGTATAAATAAATTTGGACCAGTAAAAAGTACCGAATTTTCTGATTTGACAGCTATTGTAAAAGTGTCAGGCCTAAAACCGGATACAAAATACAATTATAAAGTTTTATTGGACAACCAGCCATTGAAACTTGACATAGAAACTTATTTTACCACACTTCCGTTAGAGAATAAATCAGATAAAACAATAATTACATTTGGTTCATGTTATCACAGGTGGGGTTTGTGTAACTATAAACTGGCCGAACAAATTATTTCAAGAAATCCGCAGGCAATGATAATTAACGGTGATATTGCAGCACAAGACAGAAATAATAACATTGCAATGCATCGTGCCGATTATCTGTTACGTGATTTTCAAATGGCATGGCAAAATTTCTCAGCTATTATGCCAGTATATACAACATGGGATGATCACGATTATTTTCATGATGATGGATATAATGTTCCAGAAGGATATATAATTGAAGATAAAGAAGCTGTATCTGAAATATTCAGAATTTCATGGAACAATCCTGAATATGGTTCAGGAGAAAAAGGTAAAGGTGTTTATTTCAAAACAAGAATAGGACTTGCTGATGTTATAATGTTAGACAATCGGTATTTCCGAAAAAAAGGTAACTTCTTGGGTGATGAACAAATGGAGTGGCTTGAAAAACAATTACTTGAATGCAAAGGGCCTTTCATAATTTTGTCATGTGGCACTATGTTTAATGATTATGTTTCAAATGGAAAAGATTCTTGGGGAAAATTCGATCCGGAAGGACGTGAAAAAATTTTTAATTTCATCGAAAAACATAAAATAGGCGGTGTACTGCTTATATCAGGTGACAGACATGGTGCCCGTGGATTTACAATCCCTCGTCCTTCAGGATTTAATTTTTATGAATTTGGTGCAGCAAGTCTTGGTGGCAGAGTTGGTGAGCCACCTATCAGAGCGGACTGGAATACTCAGTTGTATGGTATAGCCGGTGAATATGCTTTTGGTGAATTCACATTCAGCAATACCGTTCCCGATCCTGAAGTAATTTTTAGATTAATACATGAAAGTGGCACAATTTTTTACGAACTTAAATTAAAAAGAAGTGAACTTACACCAAAATAAAATTTAATGAAAACCATAACTCAAGTACTTGGAGTTGTTCTATTTTTAATGAGTTTAACTTTTTCTTGTAAAAATACAGTAAAAGAAAAGCATAATACTCTCAGCAATCTTCCAAATATTGTTCTGCTAATGGGCGATGACCACGGCTGGAATGAAACAAGCTACAACGGACATCCGTTTGTAAAAACACCGGTGCTGGATGAAATGGCAACCACCGGCTTTCGTTTCGACCGGTTTTATTCAGGGCATCCTACCTGCTCCCCCACAAGGGGAAGCTTTTTAACCGGACGGCACCCGAACCGGTACGGCACATTTACTCCCGGCTGGTCAGTCAGGCCAGAAGAAATTACAATTGCACATATTTTAAAAAATGCCGGATACATAACTGCACATTTCG
This sequence comes from uncultured Mariniphaga sp., assembly GCA_964643695.1. Classification (GTDB taxonomy): domain Bacteria; phylum Bacteroidota; class Bacteroidia; order Bacteroidales; family Prolixibacteraceae; genus Mariniphaga. The sequence goes on from CAZXTX010000434.1 coordinate 1,771, forward strand.
GGAAATGGCATATTGGCCCGGTAAAGAAAGATTCACCCACAAATCCGGGTGCAATGGGATTTGACGAATGGCTGTCGCACGACAATTTCTTTGAAATGGACCCGGTACTTTCCCGAAACGGTGAAGAACCACAAAAAATTATGGGAGAAGGTTCAAAAGTTATAATTGACAAAACAATTAAATTTATTCAAAAAGCAAAACAGCAGGATAAACCTTTTCTTGCAGTAGTTTGGTTTGGTTCACCACACGAGCCATACAGCGGACTGCCCGAAGACCTTGCTCTATACAAAAATCTGCCCGACAGTCTGGCAGACAAAATGACCCGGCTCACCTCAAACGAAACAGGTGAACAGGTTATACGTCCGTTAAAAGATGTTTTACAGGAACGTTATGCCGAAATAACTGCCATGGACAGGGAAATCGGTACATTAAGAACCTTTCTGAAAGAAAATAATCTCAGGGAAAACACCATTGTTTTTTATTGTGGTGACAACGGTACTTCATCAGATGTAAAACATACTTATTTAACACTTCGTGAGCAAAAATCAAGTCTTTATGAAGGCGGGGTACGAGTTCCGGGAGTA
>CAZXTX010000435.1:0-2324 GCA_964643695.1 uncultured Mariniphaga sp.
ATGGGAAGAGGAATTCGACAAAAGAACTGACCCGCATGGCCGTGAATATCACTGGCTCACAGGTTATTTCAAAAATTTTGAGGAAGAAGAAAACGATACCGACATATACGCACTCAGTAATGATTATGTTTCAGTTGTACCCGTAACTACTGACATGACCTGCCACACTACACTGAAAAAACTCAAAAACTGGACTTTTTGATGCAGCAAAAAAGAAGAAAACGGCTTAACTCTGCCGGAATCGGATTTTTAACCGGCTTTTTGGTACCTGTACTGGTATTTTTTCTTGTTTACCGGTTTAACGAAAGCAATATTTCCTTTAAAAATTATATAAAGGGCTTGTGGCATGTGCAGGCACTGGTTAAACTCGGAAGCCTGTGTGTTTTTGCAAACCTGCTGGTATTCATGGGATTTATCCGGCTGAAATATGATCAGTCGGCACGCGGGGTTTTGGGTGCAACAATTATTTATGCATTAGCTGTTTTAATTTCCAGAGCATTTTAAAAAGTATGAAGTATTACCTGATAGTCGGCGAAGCATCCGGGGATTTACACGGTTCACACCTGATGAATGAACTTAAAAAAGCTGACAAGAATGCTGAATTTCGCTTTTTTGGCGGTAATCTTATGCAAGAACAAGGCGGAGTTATGGTCAGGCACTACCGTGAAATGGCCTTCATGGGTTTCATCAATGTTTTGCTGAATATCAGAACAATAGGCAAGAATTTAAATTTCTGCAAAAAGGATATTCTTGAATTTAAACCGGACGTGATAATCTTAATTGATTACCCGGGATTTAACCTGAAAATTGCCTCATTTGCAAAACAGCACGGACTGAGGGTCTTTTATTACATTTCACCTAAAATATGGGCATGGAAAGAGTACAGGATAAAACAAATCAAATCCTTTGTGGATGAAATGTTTACTATTCTTCCGTTTGAAACCGAGTTTTACAAAAAACATGGTATTAAGGTAAATTATGTCGGAAATCCGCTGGTAGATTACATTACCGGCTTCAAAGAAAATGCTGTTTCAAAAACTGAATTTTATGAGAAAAACAAGTTTGACCAAAGGCCGGTTGTTGCGTTATTGTCGGGAAGCAGAAAACAGGAAATAAAAAAAATGCTGCCGTTAATGAAAAAAACTGCCGGATTTTTTCCCGATTTTCAATTTGTGGTGGCCGGTTTTCCTGCAATTGACAAAGAAATATATACAAATCTGCTGAAGGGTTCCGATATAAAAATTATCTATAATCAGACTTACGATTTGCTGAACAATGCATATGCAGCACTTGTAACATCAGGTACCGCAACTCTTGAAACCGCTCTTTTTGAGGTTCCGCAAGCCGTGCTCTACCGTGCCGGAGGCGGATGGCTATTTCAGTTTATCATGAAAACCTTTTTTTTAAAGATAAAATGGGTTTCATTGCCAAACTTAATACTTGACAAAGAGGCAATTAAAGAATATATTCAAATGGATATGACCTTTGAAAACATAAAAAATGAACTTGAAAAGCTTCTTAATGATAAAGACTACCGAAAGAGAATAACAACAGATTACAAACGTTTAAAGGAACTGACGGGTAAAACGGGAACATCGAAACGTGCAGCTGAAAAAATGACAAAACTCCTTAAAACCGATAATTTTCAATAAAAAAGTTTGAGCTAAAATGTACAGTTTATTTAAAAAAGAGATAAAAATATTTTTCGGTTCATTAACCGGATATCTGGCCATTTTGGTTTTTTTATTGGTTACCGGACTCTTTTTATGGGTTTTCCCGGGTATGTACAACATCCCCGACAACGGTTATGCAACTCTTGAAGGGCTGTTTGAACTGGCTCCGTGGTTATACCTTTTTCTTGTTCCTGCCATTACAATGCGCTTCTTTGCAGAAGAGAAACGTTCCGGCACACTCGAAATCCTTCTGACGAGACCTCTTTCCGATTTTCAGCTGATTTTTGCAAAGTTTCTGGCAGGAATGGTGCTTGTTCTGTTTTCACTGTTCCCCACCCTGCTCTACTTTCTTTCGGTTTACCTGCTCGGCAATCCGGTTGGCAACATCGACACCGGTGCCACATGGGGCTCATTTTTCGGACTTCTGTTTCTGGCATCAATTTATACGTCAATCGGCATATTTACCTCATCACTAACTGACAATCAAATAATCTCGTTCATTACCGGAATGATGCTTTCATTTATATTTTACCTTGGTTTCAGTTTTGTGGCAAGCGCAGGAGTTCCCTACCTGTCAGAACAGGTTTTTGAATGGCTGAGCATTGAAACACACTATAAATCGGCATCAAGAGGGGTTATTGACATGCGCGA
>CAZXTX010000436.1:0-2323 GCA_964643695.1 uncultured Mariniphaga sp.
GCTTAACGGTGTGCCGGTTGCACATCTGATTGATGATCTGACACTAAAGGGTTTTATTGCTTTGCAGGTTCATTCTATCGGGAATAACGAATCAATGGCGAACAGACAGATAAAATGGAGAAATATCCGAATTAAAACTGAAAACCTGGAGCCATCGCCAAATGAAGGTGTTTATGTGGTGAATATGTTGCCGAACAATCTGAGCGAGGCTGAAAAAGAACAGGGATTCAAGCTTCTTTTTGACGGGAAATCAGCAGAAAATTTCAAAAGTGTAAATAGTGAGGAGTTTCCGGATGTCGGCTGGGAAGTGAAAGACGGATTGTTATCGGTAAAACCGGGCGGTAAAGGCGGAAGTATCATTACAAGAGAGGAGTTTGGCCCGTTTGAGCTGAAATTTGATTTTATGTTTTCTGTTGGCGGAAACAGTGGTATTAAGTATGGAATTGGCAACAACGGCCCTTCAATCGGTTTGGAATATCAGATATTGGATGATAAAAATCATCCTGATGCCAAAAACGGAATTGCCGGAAACCGCACACTTGGTTCTTTGTATGATTTGATACCCGCAAATAAGGATGGGCGTTTTGTTAAAGGGCCGGATGAATGGAACCGCGGCAAAATTGTTCTTTTTCCCGACAATCGTGCAGAGCACTGGCTTAACGGACGTAAAGTTGTGGAGTTTGTACGCGGAAGCGATGAATTTAACGAACTGGTGGCAAACAGTAAATTTGCCGAGAGGGAAGGTTTCGGGATGGCTGCAAAAGGACCGATACATATTCAGGATCATAACGACTATGTGCATTTCAGAAGTATAAAAATCAGACAAATACAATAAACTATGGAAAACAGGAGACAGTTTTTAAAGAAAGTAACGGCCGGTACTGCCGGAATTGTAGCAGCCGGCTCTGCAATGGGAATGAGCGCAAAAAGTTACAAACGCATAATTGGTGCAAACGACAGGCTTTATGTTGCAATTGCAGGGCTTGGCCGGAGACTCGGAGCTTTTTATGAGCCGATTGCAAAAAAAGAATTTAACGCTGAGCTGGTTTATCTGTGTGATGTTATGGAAAAACAGCGTGAAAGGGGAATTCAGCAGTTTTCAAAACATATAGACTATAAACCAAAGCTGGAGAATGATATACGCAAGGTGATTGATGACCCAAAAGTGGATGTGCTTATAAACGCCACACCCGACCACTGGCACACTCCGGGTTCTGTAATGGCAATTAAAGGCGGAAAGCATGTTTATGTTGAAAAACCGTGCAGCCACAATATGTTTGAAAATGAGATTTTGGTTAAGGCAGCCGAAAAGTACAACAAAGTGGTGCAAATGGGAAATCAGCAGCGTTCGTCTGACCATACTATTGAGATAATAAATGAAATACACAACGGAATAATAGGTACGCCATATAAAGCTGTTGCAATATACACTGCAAACAGAGGTGAAGTACCCTTGCAGAAAAAGGTTTCGGTACCGGCCGGCCTCGACTGGGAATTGTTTCAGGGGCCTGCACCAAGGCGTGAATATACCGAAGAAACCTGGGATTACAACTGGCACTGGTATGGCTGGGATTATGGAACAGCCGAGGCCGGAAACAATGCAACCCACGAGCTGGATGTTGCCCGCTGGGCACTTGGCGTTGGTCTTCCGCTAAGAGTTGATGCCGAAGCTGCAAAACGTCACTTTTTGGATGACGGCTGGGAAATGTATGACACAATGGAAGTTACTTTCAGGTTTGCCGGAAATAAAATAATTCAGTGGGACGGAAAGAGCCGGAATGGTTATGATACATACGGAGGAGGAAGAGGAACAATAATATACGGCAGTGAGGGGACAGTTTTTGTTGACCGGGGTAAATATGATCTGTATGACAGAATCGGCAAAAAAGTAAGAGACAACAAGTCGAAATCAGTTGAAGCCGGAACAGCTTTGGGTGGCGGTGGCGATATGAGCACACGCCATGTAGTCAACTTCTTTGAGACAATAAGGGGAAAGGAAAAACTTACCGCACCAATTGATGATGCTGCCGTTAGTATGACGATGGTTCACTATTCAAACATTGCTTACCGTATCGGAAGAGGTTTTGACATTGATGAGAAAACCGGAATTATGTACGACCGCGATGCAATGAAACTGTGGGGGCGTGAATATGAACCGGGATGGGAACCAACCCTTTAATTACGGAAAATAATAATTTAAAAAACAGTTATTCAGATGAGACAAATATTCTATTTCGTGACAATTCTTATTTTCATTGTCGGCTGTACTTCAACAGCACAAAATGTTCGTTTTGAAAGAAACGATGCCGGTAAAAAAGTTGAT
>CAZXTX010000437.1:0-2319 GCA_964643695.1 uncultured Mariniphaga sp.
TGCCTCAATTTGGGCGGTTTTGCAAATGTCTCTTATGAGCAGAATGAAAAACGAATTGCATTCGATATTTGTCCGGTAAACTTTGTATTGAATAATCTTGCCTTAAAACTCGGGAAACCTTTCGATGAAAACGGAAATCTGGGAAGAACAGGAAAAACCGATGAGAATCTTCTGAAAAAGCTGAATAATCTGAAATATTACAAACAGAAACCTCCAAAATCTCTCGGCAGGGAGTGGATGGACAGAAGTTTTTTTCCGATACTAAATAATTCTGAGGCACCCGTAACAGACAAACTCCGTACTGTTTATGAGCATATTGCTATTCAAATTGCCGGTTTTGTTCCTTCTTCCGGAAAAATGCTGATAACCGGCGGCGGTGCTTTTAATTCATTTCTGACAGAACTGATTAGCAGATATGCAAAATGCGAAATTGTAATTCCTTCACCTGAAATCATTGACTACAAAGAGGCACTGATATTTGCATTTTTGGGGTTGCTGCGGCTTTCAGGTGAAATAAACTGCTACGCCTCGGTAACTGGAGCTAAACATGACAGCAGCACAGGGGTAATTTACGAGACAATTTAAGTTATTAAATCTGCTTGCAACTCAACACGACAAAAGTCAGTTTCAGATATTTTGAAATAGCTATATTTGCCAATTATTAAAAAACGAATTGAAAATGAGAAAAATATCATTAACAACAGGGATACTTATAATAGTGCTGTTTTTCGCAAACTACCACATTTCAAACGGATGTACCAATTTTTTGGTAACCCGTGGCGCATCTGCTGACGGCTCAACAATGATTACCTATTCGGCTGATTCGCACAATTTATACGGCGAGCTTTACTTCCAGCCTGCACAAGACCACCAGGAAGGAGCCATGCGAGATATTTATGAGTGGGACACAGGTATTTTCAAAGGTAAAATTCCGCAACCGCGCCATACCTACAGCGTGGTGGGCAACATGAATGAATTTCAGCTTGCAATTGGTGAAACAACCTTTGGCGGACGGGAAGAGCTTGAAAATCAGGAAGGTGCAATAATGGATTACGGCAGTCTGATTTATGTAACGCTTCAGCGTGCCAAAACAGCCCGCGAAGCAATAAAGGTAATGACCGGTCTGGCCAATGATTACGGCTATTGCAGCTCCGGCGAAACATTTTCAATTGCAGACCCGGACGAAGTATGGATAATGGAATTTATAGGCAAAGGAAATGACGAAAAAGGTGCAGTGTGGGTGGCACTTAAAATTCCTGAGGGATATATCAGCGGCCATGCCAATCAGGCACGTATCACCACTTTTCCGAAGAATGACCCTGATAACTGTATTTATTCACCCGATGTAATAACCTTTGCCCGCAAAAAGGGATGGTACAGTGGCAGCGATAATGATTTCAGTTTTTCGGATGTTTATGCACCTGTTGATTTTGGCGGTGCCCGCTTTTGCGAAGCGCGTGTATGGTCAGGATTTAACAGGGTTACCACCGGAATGGAAAAACATCTGGATTATGCAAAAGGATACATAAAGCACGACAATCCAAACGGATTTGCAAGCAACCGTATGCCCCTCTGGATAAAACCCGACAAAAAACTGAGCGTTCGGGATGTACAGAATCTGATGCGCGACCATTATGAAGGTACCGGCCTTGATATGACACAGGATTTTGGTGCCGGCCCGTTTGTTTTACCATACCGGTTCGGAAGACTGACCTGGAAAGTTGATTCGGTGGAATATTGCAATGAAAGGCCCATTTCAACACGTCAGACAGGTTTTTCGTTTGTAAGTCAGAGCCGTAACTGGCTGCCCGACCCCGTTGGCGGAATTTTATGGTTTGGCGTTGACGACACCTACGCAACCTGCTATGTACCCATTTACTGCGGAATTACCGAAATTCCGGAATGTTTTGCGGAAGGAAACGGCGATTTGCTGACTTACAGCCCGACAGCTGCTTTCTGGACTTTCAACAAGGTTTCAAACTTCACATACCTGAGGTATAACGAAATAATTAAAGATTTACAAAAAGTTCAGAAAGAGCTGGAAGACAATTTTGAAAAATTTGTACCGATGATTGACAAAACAGCTGCTGAATTATATAAAACTGACGGTGATTACGAAACAAAACGATTTCTTACAATCTATTCCGTAAATGAGTCTGAAAAGGTTACTGCACGCTGGGAAAAACTATGGTATTATATTCTGGTAAAATACCTTGACGGAAATATAAAACATGAAAAAGACGGACAATTTGAACGAACCGAAACGGGAATGCCACCCTACCCCCATTTCCCGGAATACCCCGACTGGTGGTACAGGGA
>CAZXTX010000438.1:0-2319 GCA_964643695.1 uncultured Mariniphaga sp.
TAATTGCACTGAAATCCTTCATTCCGCCGTTTTTCCTGTCGGGGAAGTGCATTGAGCCTTCAAGGCCGGAAGCACCGGTTGTGTATATACGATCTTTGTAAGTTGCATTTTTGCGGGGCGGAACAATACAGTTGGTGGTAAACAGGATAGGTCCGTTGAAAGTTTCAAATTCTGTGTTTTGCTTCCACCATGCATTTCCATAGTTTCCAACCAGATGATCATACTTTTTGAAGGCCGGATAGTAGTGAGCCGGCAGCATTTCGCTGTGGGTATAAACATCAACCCCTGTTCCTTCGGTTTGCTTCAGAAGGTCTTCCATGTCGCGCATATCGTGTCCCGAAATCAGGATACCCGGATTGTTGCGCACACCCAGGTTAACCTTTGTGGCTTCCGGATTCCCGTATGTTGAGCTGTTTGCAGCATCAAGCAGCGCCATTACCTCAACACCGTATTTTCCGGTTTCCAGTACTAATGCAATCAGTTCATCCACACTTAAATCTTCGGTGGTTGCAACAAGGGCACGCTGCATGAACTGATATATTTCATCCTTTTTGTGTTCCAGATTCCAGGCATGTTCGGCATAGGCAGCCATTCCCTTCAAACCGTAAATAACCAGTTCGCGCAATGAGCGTACATCTTCATTTTCGGTGCTCAGGACTCCAACTTCGGCAGCTTTTGCTTCAAGTTCCTCGGGATCCGAAGATTCCCATACAGCAAAATCGGGCAGTTCGGCAGGCAGTTCAATTCCTGCTTTTACACATTTCTGATGAAGTTCATTCCGCAGTTTCAGCGATGAACCGATGCGTTCAATAAATGCATTGTAGTCAAAATTTGCATTTGTAATTGTACTGAACAGTCCGTCAAACACAACTTTGTCGGCTGACGGCTCATTAAGTTTCATAGCCCTCAGCTTTTCATTATACCAGCTTATTCCTTTCAAAACATACATTAATGTATCCTGAAGATTGGCAACATCGTCTTCCTTGCCGCAGGTACCCTTTACGGTACATCCGGTTCCTTTTGCAGTTTCCTGACACTGATAACAAAACATACTCATAATTATTCTTTTTAAATTTATATTTTCAATTAATCAGCCTGAATCACCGGCAGCTGTTTTTCGGTAACTATGCTGCCTCTTATGTCGATAACAATTAGTTTTACAGGCACTTCCCTTTCAGCAAATTCGAGTGCCGTCTGCACCAGTTTTAAAAGTCCGCTGCAACACGGAACTTCCATTATGGCAAGTGTAATTGTATTTACCTTTGCCTCGTCAATCAGCTGAATTATTTTGTTAAGATATATATCAAGCCCCTTGTCAAGTTTCGGACAGGCAATCACCATTTTCTTACCTGCCATAAATTTACGGTGAAAATCACCGTGTGTAAATGCGGTGCAATCTGCAGCAATCAGCAAATCTGCCTCATTAAAATGCGAAGTCGCCGGGTTTATCAGATGCAGCTGAACAGGCCAGTGAGTTAAAGCCGATTGGTTTTCGTGTGCAGATGTTGCCATGGTAAAACCGCCTGTACCAAAAGATACCGAAGCTGCTCCCGGGCAGGCTGTCATAACGGGCTTATGAACTGAATTGCTTTCTTTCCGGCCAAACAGCAACTCATGAACATCCTTTACTGCAAAAGGCATTTTCGCTTCGTTTGATTTGATATATTCGAGAGCCTGGCGTAAATAGCCGGTTTCGTTATGTTCCTGCAAATGTTTGAGGTGTGCGAAAACGGTGTTTTTACCCTGAAGAATCATAAACTGAAGTGTTTTTATTTCGTCATAGGGTTCAGCTTCACGCTTTTCTATGGTGATGGCACCCTGCGGACAAAATCCAATGCAGGCACCCAGCCCGTCGCACCTTAATTCGCTTATCAGACGTGCCTTTCCGTCAATAATCTGAAGTGCCCCTTCATGACAGCCGGGAATACAAAGTCCGCATCCGTCGCACAATTCTTCATTTATATGAACAATTTCTCTTATCATTGCTTTTTGCAACTATTGTTGAAAACAAAAATAGATTAATTGCGTTCTGTAAATTGTACCAATTGTTACAAAACTAAAAATGATTGATTTCAAATTATTGGAAAGATGTCCGATTTTTTTTGGTATTGAAGAAAATGAGATAAGAAAGTTACTCCGGGAAACTCATTATCAGATAAAAAGTTTTGCCAAAAGTGAAATAATAACCATTGCCGGAACAACGGTAACCGGCCTTATGATTGTTATTGAGGGAAGCGTTAAGGGTGAAATGATTGACTATTCCGGGAAAGTTATCAAAATTGAAGATATTGAAATGCCCAATCCCCTGGCACCTGCTTT
>CAZXTX010000439.1:0-2316 GCA_964643695.1 uncultured Mariniphaga sp.
CAAGCTGGTTGCTGTATTCGCTCGTCATTCCCTTTGCCAGCGGAGTAAAAACATCAGCCATCCGCTGATAATGTTTCATTGTATCGCGCTCCTCCTTTTCCAGTTGCCGTTCTTCCGAAATGTGCTGATAGGTTTTGTACATATCCACGAAACGTGCGGTTTCATACAGCAGTGTTCTGGATGCATCCAGCTTTGCCTTCATAAGTGAAAGCATTTCAAATACAGCCGGGAAATGGATAATTGCCTTTCCAAACTGCATCCTCTCTTTTGCATATTCCAAAGCCTCGCGATATGCTGCTTCGCCAATTCCCACCGACTGGGCGGCAATTCCGAGCCTTGCACCATTCATGAGTGCCATCACATACTTTATCAGCCCCATTTTTCTGGAACCAACCAGCTCGGCAGGTGCATTCTTAAACACCAATTCACAGGTTGGCGAACCAACAATTCCCATTTTATTCTCAATACGGCGTACTGTTACCCCCCCGCTTTGCTTGTCGTAAATAAACATTGAAAGTCCGCGACCGTCCTTTGTGCCGGATTCGGAGCGGGCAAGAACCAGCGAAATATCACCGTCGCCATTAGTAATGAAACGCTTAACACCGTTCAACAGCCAGATTTCGTTCTTCTCGTCCCATGTTGCCCTGAGCTGAACAGCCTGCAAATCGGAGCCGGCATCGGGTTCGGTAAGGCTCATTGCCATGGTTTCGCCATTACACACGCGGGGCAGGTATTTCTCTTTCTGCTCTTCTGAAGCAAAGTCGTTAATGGTTTCGGCACAATCCTGCAATCCCCAGATATTTACAAATCCGGCATCAGCCCTCGAAACTATATCGGCAGCCATAATGTACGGCACTATTGAAAAGTTCAGCCCGCCATATTTGTACGGAAGCGCCATTCCCATAAGCCCGGCATGGTTGAGTGCCTTCATATTTTCGGCAGTTCCTTCTGCATAAACCACATGCCCGTTAACAACACGCGGCCCTTCCGAGTCAACCCGTTCGGCATTGGGTGCAATAATCTCACCCGAAACCTCGCCTGCTATTTCAAGAACGCGTTCATAATTATCAAGCGCATCCTCGTAGTCAACAGGTGCAAAATCAAACTCTTCGCTAAAAGAAAAATTACGCTCCTTAAGCCTGACAATCTCTTTCATCAGCGGATGGTTCAGATGAAATTTTAAATCTTTATTATCGTTAAAAAAATTTGCCATTTTTATGATTGTTTCGTTATTGCAACTATTTAATATTCTTTTTGTAGTACTTTATCATTTTCGGAATTACTTCGGCAACATCTCCCGTAATCACATAATCGGCAATCATATTTACCGGTGCATCGGGGTCGGTGTTAATTGAAATAATCTGAGCCGACTGTTCCATACCTGCGCGGTGCTGAATCTGTCCCGAAATTCCGCAGGCAATGTAAAGTTTCGGGCGTACTGTCAGCCCTGTCTGGCCAATCTGCCGTTCAGCCTCTGCAAATCCGGCATCAACCGCAGCGCGTGAAGCTCCCACCTCACCTCCTAAAACTTCTGCCAGTTCATGCAGCAGCTGAAAGTTTTCCTTTGAGCCCACACCGTAACCGCCGGAAATAACAATGGGAGACCCTTTAATATTGAGCCTGCTTTTTTCGATGTGGCGTTCAATTATTTCAACTGCAAAATCTTCATCCTTAACATAATCGGCAACATTCAGGTTTATCACCTTCCCTTTATGCGAAGGATTGTAAACTTCTTTTTTCATAACTCCCTCCCTCACCGTGGCCATTTGCGGACGGCAGTCGGGATTTATGATTGTTGCAATAATATTTCCGCCAAAAGCAGGACGAATCTGATAGAGCAGATTTTCATATTTGGTATCGGTTTTTTTCACATAATGGTCGCCAATTTCAAGGCTTGTACAGTCGGCTGTCAGTCCGCTGTGCAGTGCCGACGAAACCCTTGGCCCAAGATCACGCCCGATTGATGTGGCACCCATCAGAACAATCTGCGGTTTCTTCTCCTGAAACAGTTTTACCACAACCGAAGTGTGCGGAAGAGTCTGAAAGGGAAAAAGACGTTTATCATCGGCAATATATAAAGTATCAACGCCATAAGGCATAACCTGTTTTTCAATTCCCTTTAAATTATGTCCTATGGCAACCGCTTCAAGCCTGCATTTTAACTCATCGGCTAACGCCCTGCCCTTGGTGAGCAGTTCCTGACTAACCTCTGCAACCTGTCCCTCTTCCGTTTCTAAATAAACAAATACGTTATTCATAATTTCAATTAAAATTCATTTGAAAATAAAATCAGCCGATAACATGACTTTTGATAAG
>CAZXTX010000440.1:0-2312 GCA_964643695.1 uncultured Mariniphaga sp.
CCGGTTTTTACATCCATTCCCGAAAATTGCGTAACCACCCAGAAGAAGCTGTCGTTTGCGTGTGAAACCGTCATTGCACCGGCACCGACAGCCATAACTGCCAGTACTTTTCCGTTAAGCGAATCGAGGCCTATTGTTGAAAGCAGGGGTGCGATAAGTGCCGAAGTGGCAACCAGTGCAACCGTGGAAGAACCCTGAGCGGTTTTAAATGCAGCGGCAATAATAAACGGCAGAAAAATTCCGAGCTGATAGTCGGCCAGCAAATTCCCGATTGTTTCACCAATTTGTGTCTCTTTCAGAATTGCGCCAAAGGCACCGCCGGCTCCGGTTATGAGTATAATCGGTGCCGCATCGCTGATTCCCTTGCCAATCCATCCGGTTAAAGTTTCGGAATTAAAAGCGGGGAAAAGCAGGAATGAAAACAGGAATCCGATTAGCAGTGCATTTACCGGTTGTCCCGAAAAATTGAGGAAAACGAATAAAAAACCGGTTCCCAAAGGATTTGACGGATATGTTGCGACCGAACGCAGTGAAATCAGAAATATCGGAACCAGAATGGGAAGCAGTGCTTTTGTTGCCGATGGAAGTTTAATATTTTCTGAAATAACATGATTGAAACTTTCAGAATCTTCATCTGTGGTATATTTTTTTCCGGCAAACGATGCCCAGAAGTATCCGGCAAATAGTGCAATTACGGATACTGCAAGTCCGAACAGAATTACAAGTCCCAGCTGCTGGTCAAGACCCAGATTGCCGGCTGCCGCAACCGGTCCGGGTGTGGGCGGAACAAAAATATGCGTTGCATACAGTCCGGTGGCAAGTGCAATGGAAAGCGAAACCGAAGGCTTTCGGGTTTGATGAACCAGTGATTTTTTAAGCGAAGAGAGAATCACATAGGCCGAGTCACAGAAAACCGGTATTGACACAATATAGCCGATTATTGACATTGCCAGTGCAGGATAACGCCTGCCGACAATTTTCAGCACAAGTTCCGCCAGTTTAATGGCTGCATTTGATTTTTCGAGAATGGTGCCGATAATGGTTCCCAAAACTATCACAATTCCGATGTATGCCATAATGTCGCCAAATCCTCGGGTTATTGAAACGGCAATCTCTTCAATTGGAAGTCCGCCCAAAACACCTGCGAGATACGATGCAAGAAGCAAAACCACAAAGGGATGCAGTTTCAGACGGGTGGTTCCCAGAATGATAAATAAAACAGAAATTGTGAGTACAATTAAAGGCCATAGTCCTTCGGGCATAGCTTAATATTTTAAGAGTTTTGAAAATTGTCCTGATTTCAATATATTAAAGTTATGTTTGAAAGTAAAGAGGTGATTAAACGGCATTTTTGCTTTCATTATTGATTATTGCAGATTTTACCATAAAAATAGATGAATTTTTGAAATGAAGAAGATAAAATTACGTGGAAAAGAACTTAAGCGGATAGGTTATACAAGTGACCGTGCAATTGCACTTGCCCTGAATCTTGTCAGAAAAAATTTTAAGAGGGCGGATAAGGTCGAAATTCTTGAAACACTTGAAAAAATAAATATTCAGCCCGAAAACTATTTAAAGGATAAAATATGGGGCGACCTTGCCCGGCTGTTAACCCAAAAACCCGGAAAAGAAAAGAAGAAACCTGTTTTTAAAACCACTGCACTTGAATTTGAAATTTACGGTGAGGAAAATATCGATCCGGAAGCGATAAGGCAGATGGAACTCGCAATGAAACTGCCAATTTCGGTAAAAGGGGCGCTTATGCCCGATGCGCATGTGGGATACGGATTGCCTATTGGCGGCGTGCTTGCTGCCTATAATGCGGTTATTCCGTATGGTGTGGGAATGGATATCGGCTGCAGAATGTGTCTTTCGGTATTTCCATTTTCGCCAAAGAAAATTTATGGCGAACGCGACAGAATAAAGAAAATACTGATGAGCGAAACCCGCTTTGGAGTGGCCGAGTTTAAAGATGTTCAGGATCATGAAATATTGGAAAGAAAAGAGTTTGATGAAATTAAGTTTTTGAGGTCGCTTCGTAAAAAGTTTGCGGCACAACTTGGCTCTTCCGGGCATGGAAATCATTTTGTGGATGTGGGATATGTGAATTTTCCGGAATATTCTGAACTGACCGGACTTGATGCAGGTGAATATTTTGCAGTACTGAGTCATTCAGGTTCGCGTAACTTTGGAGCTCAGGTGTGTCAGCACTACACCCGGATTGCGAAGGACAAGCTTGAACTTACCGGAGAAGCCGCACGTCTGGCATGGCTGGAAATGGATTCGGAGGAGGGACAGGAGTACTGGGCTGC
>CAZXTX010000441.1:0-2307 GCA_964643695.1 uncultured Mariniphaga sp.
TTATTAATATCAATAACCTGGCTTTCCATTCCCACAAATGAAAAAACTAATTTATCAGTTGGAGATGTATCAATTGAATAATTACCATCATTATCGGTTATAACTCCCTTAGTAGTCCCGACAATTGTAATTGTTGCACCGGGCAATGGCTTTTTATCGGGATCAGTTACCTTTCCTTTCACAATAAATTGCTGCTGCTGTAACGAGGCAGTCTCCTCTATTTCAGCTTTTTTTACTGCTGTTAGAATAATATGCTCACTTTCAACAGAGTAGTTGACACCTCTACCTTTTAGCAGTTGATCTAATACATCGGTCACTTTTTGCTGATTTACTTTAAGTGACAACTTCTTTGTTACATCAACCTCATTATCATAAATAAAAAGATACTCTGTCTGATTTTCTATTTCATTAAGCACCTCTTTCAGTGTAACATTTCTTTTATTAATTGTGACTCTGACATTTTGAGAGAAACCGGTTTCTGCCATTGTACAGAAAACGGAGGTAATAAGTAAAATTAAAGTCAGCCTCATAATCAATAAAAAATGTTTAAATGGTATTCTTTTGTTTATAAAGATACCAAGCCATTTGGTTTTATTCATACTTTTGCAATTGTTTTGGTTAATACTTTTAATTTATTACAGAAATGTGTTGACTAAATTTTTACCGGCATTCGTTGGCGCGTTTGCCGGTTTTTAATTTTGGAAATTTATATCATAGGCATATGATTTTAGTAATTTGTTAGTTAATGAAAATTGTTTCGGTTCTTTCTTCCCTTTCGTAATTAAAACCAATATTTTTTTGCAAAATCTGCAATGCGTAATCAACGCCGTCAGATAATCTGAATTTACCGGTATAAGTGTGTTCTGACAATTCAGATGTGCTGGTTTGTATATTTACTCCGAAATTTTTTTCAAGTGAAATAAATATCTCCTCTAATTTTTTATCATTGAATACTATCAGGCCCTCCCTCCATAAATACTCATCCGGGTCACTGATTTTTAAAACTGAAATTATGCCATCCAGCAGAATACTTTTTTCATTTGGCTGTAAAGAAGCCTGTCTTTCATTATCAACATAAATATCCACACCCCCATCAAAAAGACTGGTTTCAAAATTATCAAACTTTGAATATGCAACAACATTGAATTTTGTTCCGGTTACCTGAACATCACCTTTCCCGGTTTTCACTACAAATGGCTTTTTACTGTTCTTTGCAACCTCAAAGTAAGCTTCGCCATCCAAATGAACTGTGCGTGATTTTGATGAAAATTTTTCGGGGTAACTGAAAATTGTATTTGAATTTAACCAGACATTTGTATTATCAGCCAAAATTAGATTTATACGCTGTCCGGCAGGCACATAAATCGTATTAAATTCAGCATCCTTTTTTTTGGTATAAACAAAGATTAACCCACTGATTACTAATAGGAAAGCTACTGCAGCTGCAATTTTTGTAAAGCGCGAAAATAAAAAAATATAATTTTTGGATTTTTTTGCTGTTTTTGAAGCAGTTAAAATTATTGAATCATAAATCAGCCGTTCATGTTTAAAAATATCTGAATTTTCTTCAGATGCTTCCAGCCAGTGTCTAATCTGTTTCTCTTCATCAACAGTTGTTTTTCCTTCAAAAAATTTATGTAAAAAATCCTTTGTCATTCAATTTTTTCCTTTCTGTATTTAATAAGACAGTTCAGGAAACAAATACCCTAAAAGAATTAAAAAAAATAAAACAAGAAAGGCAGTATATATACAAAATCTTTCAACAGAACCCGCAATTCACATAGTGCCTTGGAAATATGATATTCAATAGATTTTGTACTGAGGCTCGTAATTTCAGCAATTTCAGCATATGATAGCCCCTGCTGACGGCTTAACAAGAAAATCGTCTTTGTTTTTTTTGGTAATTTATGTAATGCTTTATCAATAATTTGCTGAATTTCATCCGAAAAAAGAAAATCAGGGTCACATGCTTTAAGTGTATTTATACTCAAACTCAGTTTCCACTGAGCATGCTCAAACAATTCCCTGCTCACCTGCTGCTTAATTTTAATATGCTGCAAATGATTAAGACATTTGTTTTTCACTATTGTTAAAACATATGCCTGAGGTTTTGAAATCATAATATCTGACTTCCGGTTTTCCCAGTATGTTGTGAATGCCTCTGACACAATATCTTCTGCCACCTGTTTGTCATTAACATAGCCTGTTGCAAAACGAATAAAACGTTCATAATATTCATTAAACAACAAATTGAAATTTTCTATTTCGGTATAGTTTTTCAAGTCGGTACAAAAGTATAAATAGAAT
>CAZXTX010000442.1:0-2297 GCA_964643695.1 uncultured Mariniphaga sp.
ATTTTCTATTATAACCTAGCATTAAAAAAATAAACGAATGTTTTATCTTTATTACATAAATAAGACGTTAAGCGTAAGCATGGTGAAGCAATAGTAAGAAAAAGTAAAAAAGAATATGTATAAAAAGAAAAATCAATAATAGATTTGCAATGAAAAACACATTAATCATTTTAAGTGTTCTTGCTCTGCTTGTAAGTGCTTGCGGACAAAACAATACGAAAAAACATTCGGAAACGATAAACGACAAGCAGTTAACCCAAGATACAGTTGTAGTCAAACGGCAAAATGCTTTGAACAATCCGGCATGGGGTACTCTTTATTCAAAATCATACTCTTATTATTGGCTTACTGGAAAAGACACCTTAGACCTTACATTATATATTACCGAATATGAAAAGGATGGCTCATTTAGTTTGAGAGTTTTCCACAAGGAACCCATGCTTTTTACTGCTGTATTGAAAAAGATTGAAGAATGTTTTCCCTTAATCAGCGAAGATTTCGATTTATCAAATCCCAACTCATTTAATTTTATGGCACCTATTTATTATTTGGATTTAGCAAAAAAATTATCTGAAGAATATGAACAGGAATTTGGACGAAAAAATATAGATTATACCAAATTGAACAACTTTTTATTAGAATCGAGTTTATCTTTGCAATTAAATAATTTTTTCAATCCGCTAAACAAGAAAGTAAAAAGTTATGAACTCGAAAAATTTCATTTAGTAAATAAAGAATATTATGACACATATTTCCCGAATGTTGATTTTACCGAATATCCCGAATTTACATTTAATGCTCATTCTGGAATATCTGTGAGCTTAGAAAACAAATAACAATTTGAAACTTAAAAATGCATAACGAATATTTGCGCATCGGGAAATGCAAGCGGTTTAGACTCAAAACAGGGTACAAGTTCGCAGAAAATCCGCAAGGACTTTCAATCGGAATTACCTGCTGGAACATCCGAAACCCCGCCCTGCACTAAACCGCTGATCGTTATGCGATAATTTTTTGACATTCAGCTTTCAGTAGAAATTGATTTTTAATATAGTTCAGAAATAAGTATGAAAAAAATAGCTTTAGCCCTGTTATCTTTGCTTACAATAGCAACTCTTGTAATTTTAATCATTGCTTTAACAAATAAATCATCCGATTTTTATAATTACAGATTGGCAATTGGAATTTCATTTTTAGTGTTTGCTGGACTTTTGAGGCAGCAATTATCAAGTAACAGAAAAAATGCCGAAAAATAATTTTGTTATAAAGTTAAGATTGAAAACCCTGAAAAAAGAAAACCATAATCCGAAAAAGTAAAGCTGGTCAGACGTAATGCAACATATAAAAAGACTGCTAAGAAACTATGAAACCGAGAAAAAAAGAATTATTGATACGATTGTTATATTTTATCCCCTTGACTCTTTTTGTCCTGATGTTTATTGGAGAATGGGGAAATCTAAATGAATACAGTTCTTTTAAAATCAAGTATTTATATGTTTACTTAATTCCAATCGTCATTTTCACATATCAGACAATAAGAAATTCAAGATTAGGCTGGATTTTAGTTATGATATTATACTTGTTATTCCTTTTTAACTGGATTTACCGATTAATTGAACAATACTCAACAATTGGTGGAAGATATACATCAGGACATTATTTTTTGTTGTGGATTTTTGTACTGATCTATGTGGGAATAGGAATTGTTTACATTAAATTCAGACCTAAAAAATTGATTATATGAACAATACACGGTGTGCAACACGATTACCGCATGAATAAATAACCAATTTTATGTTTTATTATTCGACGCCGGGAAATAAATACCAATCTCTTGTTTTAAACAAAATTTATCATTTAATGTAAACGGTAAAAGTCCGTTCAAGTAGCCTAGCCTGCCCGCAGAATTGAGGGATTTACCCGTAATTCCCAAAAAACAGAACAGCTCTTGACAAACAGATTGTTATGTGATGATCCACTTTTCAGGTAAGCTGAATATATTGATTTTCTATTTTTACGTTGAAGTTAATGTCTGCTTTTAAAGCTTTAAATACTTTTAAAATAGTTTCAATTGTCGCACTATTAGCGTGATTTTCAAGTTTTGAAATTTGAGACTTATTAACACCTATTAGTTTTCCAAGTTCTTCTTGCGTTAAATTTTGTTCTTTTCGTGTTGACTTAATCATCCGTCCAAGAAGTTCCATACGAAGTTCGTATTCATATTCTTCTCGTTCTTTAGTTCCTTTTTTGCCGATATGTTTATCTTCCATTTCAGCCAATGTGTATGTTTTCATTTC
>CAZXTX010000443.1:0-2295 GCA_964643695.1 uncultured Mariniphaga sp.
CCAATTATATGAAACTTGAATATATACTGTTATCGCTAATTATAAATCTTTTTCTGAGCATAAATATCTGTGCACAAAACAGTTATTTCGAAAAACAGATTGCCGGAGCCGACAGTCTATGGAAAACAGAAAACCCGGAGAAAGCCGCCGAAGTTTATGAAAAAATTATAAGCGAATTTGAAACGGTTCCTCCTGAATTTCACTCGCTTGTGTATATAAGGCTGGCAGAGCTGGAATATCAGCTTGGAAAATATAAAGAAAGTCTGAAAGCAATATCCTCAATGAGACTATTGCCATATATTCCGGCACACCATTTTCTTATGGCCGAAGAGATTGAAGAGAAAATAAACGGCACACAACTAAATGAAATAACATCTTTAAAAAACAATCAAAATCCGGTTCTACAACTTTATGTTTCACAAAAATTAAACGAAAACATTCCCGGCAAAAACAGATATAAAACCATTGAAGAAGCACTTTTTGCAGCTTCTGCCCTGATTAGAGACAATAATCTCAAAACCGGCCCGATTGAAATTTTAATCGAAGATGAATTTTACCGGATTGACAAACCGGTAACTATTGAACCTCAATTCTCGGGTACCGAAAAAAATCCGATAATCATAAAATCCTCAGACGTAACGAAAAAAGTAATTATTGATGGCGGAGTTGTTTTGAAAAACTGGAAAAAGGAGACAAACCCTGATATTCTTGCGCGTTTACCTGAAAAAGCAAGAAAACATGTGATAACTGCCGATTTCAATGAAAACGGAATTTATGGTATTGACAATCTCACATTCGGTGGTTTTTCAAGTGCCCGTGCCACCGGAGAAAATGATGTTGGTTTCAAAACTTTTCCTGTTCCCGAATTATTTTATGAAGGTACTCCTCAAACAATGGCCAGATGGCCCAACAATGGTGATACACTAATAGCACTTAATCAGTTTAAAGGTGAAAGAGTCCTGAAATGGGCAGACGAAACCGATTTGTGGTTTCACGGCTACTGGAAATATTTATGGGCCGATGCCTATGAAAAATTTAAATCGGTTTCCCTTACCGATACTGTTATTTCACTGATGCCACCTTTTAATACATACGGTTTCAATGAAGAACTCAATAAATGGCATGCGGTAAATGCTCTGTCTGAAATTGACATGCCCGGAGAATGGCATCTCTCAACAGAAGAAGGAAAAATTCGATATTTTCCGCCCGTAGGCTTTAATCCTGACAATTCGGTTCTGAGTGTTTTTAAAGGGCCTGCGATTGTTGGAAAAGAGTGCAATTACATAACCATTGAAAACATTGAATTAAAACACATTAGAGGTAATGCAATGGCTTTTACAAACTGCAGCAATTTGTCCATAATAAATTGTGCTGTTGAAAAGAGTTCAGGAACGGGAATAACAATTGACGGCGGAAAAAGGCATCTGATTTACTCATGCCGGATTGAAAGCATGGGTGCAGCCGGAATAAATATTTATTTCGGAAATATCAGCAAATTGGAAAGCTCTGAAAGTATTATCGAAAACTGTACTATTCGTGATCTTTCAAGGATTGACCGCACATACAGGCCGGCCATACTGCTTCAGGGCATCGGTATAAAAGTAAGACACTGCCTTTTTTCCGAAATACCAAGCAGTGCAATCCGCCTGGAGGGTAACGACATGCTTGTTGAAATGAATGAATTCAGCAGATGCGTGATTGAATCGGACGATCAGGGAGCTATTGATGTTTTCTATAATCCTTTATATCAGGGCAATATCATCCGATGGAACTTTTTTCACGATATAGGAATTCCCGATTTGCACATGGCAGCAGGCGTAAGGCTTGATGATGCCATTTGCGGTTTCAGCATTTATGAAAATATTTTTCTGCGCTCTTCAAACAACTTGTTTGGAGGGGTTCAGATTCATGGCGGCAAGGATAATTATATTGAAGGAAATATTTTCAGTGACTGTCATGCTGCAATCAGCCAGTCGGGCTGGGGTGACAAAAGATGGAAAAAAACGCTGAATGAAATAGCAGATAAACAATTAAAAACTTACAACTGGCAGAATGAAACAGTTTATAAACGTTACCCCGGATTGAAAAATATTTTTGGTGAAGCCGACATTAACTATGCTACAAACAATTTGCTGATAAACGGTGAGTCAATGATTTTAAGAAAATCACCAAAATTTCAGAGCTTCAACAACAAATTTTTAACTTCTGAAGAATTACTGAACAGGATAACTGATTATGAACAATTCAGTCAGCCGTGGCAAAATATTCCCTTTGATAAAATCGGAACATATTAAT
>CAZXTX010000444.1:0-2286 GCA_964643695.1 uncultured Mariniphaga sp.
AATTGTGGAAATTGCTTCTTTTGCAGTGGAATAAGCTTCATTTTCATATTCGACAAGAACATCTGATACCAGAGTTACATCGAAAGTAAAATAGACATCATATTCTTTACTTATTTTTTCGATGGCTGATAGTAAAGAAATTTTCTTTCCTGCTGTGTCGGCCTGACTTTTAAGCGGCAGATTTACCCCTATAAACAGGCCCATTAATCCAATAATTAAAATAGTTTTAATTCTCATAATTCTTAAATGTTTGATTTATTGTTTTACTTTATAAATTAATAAATATATTATCAGTACTCTCTCTGATTCTTTTAATTTGTTGGTATTTAGTGTCTTATTTTTTATTTGTTGTGTTGTTATTTACTTCATAATGCCGTTCTGCAGTTTTCTCAAACCTTATGTCCAAAGATAGTTCCAGTGCATGGCGCACTGCATCCCAGTCGGAATAAGGGACACCCAAATACAAAGTTTTGGAAAGAAGTGATTCATCGCTGCATTCAAAAGACTGACCATAGATGTTACTGAGTAATTCCAGTACCTCACTAAACTGCATATTTTTCAGATTGAGTATATTCATTTTCCAGGCTGCAGCAGAAATTATTGACTGGCCTTCCGATTTTTCAATTTTTCCGGCTTTGGTATTATAGCTTATCTGTTCTCCCGGGTTTAAAATGATTTCATTTATTTTTTCGGGTTCATTGTTCTCTTTAAAGCTATTATCCATCAGTTTTAAATTAACTTTTCCATTTTCAAGATAAACCGTTGTTGTGGTTTCGCGGCTGTTTACATTGAAAGAAGTACCTAAAACTTCAATTGAAACATCATTTGTTTTTACATTAAAAGGAATGCTTTTTTGTTTTTTAACTTCGAAGAAGGCTTCTCCTTCCAAAGACACCTGCCTTACTGCATTTTTTTTCCAGTTTTCAGTCCAGCGTAAACTGGAATTGGCATTGAGTGTAACCCGGCTTCCGTCATCCAAATCAATTTCAAGACGTTCTCCAAAATCAGTTTTAAAGACTAACTCTCTTTGGCCAATTATTTCTTTATAATTGTTAATATGGATGAAAGCAACAACTGCAAAAATTAGTGATGCGGCTATACCTGACCACCATAAAACTTTTCGCTTTTTCTTTTTAACAAAAGGAACTGCCAGAGGCGAATCAGATATCTCTGAAGATTTGTCTTCTTTCCAGTAATTATTCAATAATTCTTCCAAATCACTTTCTGTTTCCTGTTCTCCAAGAAGCCAGATCAGCTCCATATATTCTTTGTGATTCAGATTGTTTATTCTGTATTTTTCAATTAATTCTGAAAACCGTTTTTTATTTTCAAATGTCATAAATAATTTTTTTTATAATCGGTAACTAACCTGAAAAGTCAGGATACAAATCATAAAATCTTTCAATTTTCATCATTTCTGATATATACAACTGCATATAACTTAAATTTGACCAGTCAAAAACAAAATTTTTATTTTACATTAATTATTTTTACTTTTGAATGCATAAAATCTTTCAAACTGATTGGAAAATCATTTTCATCATTTCTGTATTGGATTGATTAACCGTATAAGAAGTTTGAAGATGGAACAAAAGATTAAAAGTTTCAGGCCCCGGGTTTTTCGCTTTATAGTTCAGTTTGTTAAAAACGAAACTCTTGCGGAAGACCTTACACAGGATGTTATGCTTAAGGTATGGCTGAGAAAAGAAAGAATCAGCTGTCTGTCTGATATAGAAAATTATATATTAAAAATTGCCAAACATCACGTAATCGATCATTTTAAGAAATTAGCCAAAGAAAAAGCTTATCAGGAGGAGATTTGGCAATTTTTGCAAAAAAGCTCAAATAATACAGAGAGAATATTGATGCAAAAAGAAATTGACAGAACGCTGGAAATGTTAATCAAGACTCTTCCGCCCCGTCAGCAGGAAATTTTTATTTTGAATAAAATAGACGGAGTTTCTATCAAGGAAATCGCCAAAATTTTAGATATCGAACCCAGAACAGTGCGCAATCATTTAAACAGGGCGCTAAAAACTTTACAGACTCACTGTAATATTGATTTATTTTAATTGTTTGTTTCTGCTAACAGAGAATAGTATAAATAACGTGAACCCGATATAACATTTCCATAAAAACGATTAATTTAACCATAGCAAATAAGGTAATTACTTGTCCGACCACTGGCGGAAGGTTTCTGTAATTTTCCCCGGCAATATTTATTAAGGTTATGGTATTTAAAATAAGGTTTGAGTAGCATTTAAAACCTTATTTCCAATAAAATCA
>CAZXTX010000445.1:0-2277 GCA_964643695.1 uncultured Mariniphaga sp.
TAATCTTTTTCCTGAGCAGTCAGGCTCAGGATTCGATTCAGGTGCTTTGGGAAAAGGCCAACGCTTATTACAGTACCGAGGAGTATCATAAAGCCGTATTGGCTTATGAACAGATTCTCAGCTCAGGACGCGAATCGGCAAAGCTCTATTTTAATCTCGGTAATGCCTTTTATAAAGCCGGCGACATCAACAATGCAATTCTGAATTATGAACGGGCAAAACTGCTTGCACCGCACGACACCGATATAGAATTCAACCTTAAACTTACAAATCAGTTTGTAACCACCGAAATTGAAGAGTTGCCAAAACCCTTTTTCGTAAGGTGGCGCGAAAAAACCATCAACCTCTACCCTGCGGACAGCTGGGCAAAAATGAGTATCGGTTCGTTTGTTTTGTTTTTCGGACTGTTGGGGCTGTTTATTTTCAGCCGGTCATCCAGCGTTAAAAAATTGTCATTCTGGTTTGGAATTCTGATGATAATGATTTCAGTTTTCACTTTTTCGTTTGCCGCACGGCAAAAAGAGAAAATCAATCAGCGTAAACATGCAATCGTATTTTGTCCGAGGGTTACCGTTAAAAGTGCGCCAACCCGAAACAGCACCGACCTGTTTCTGCTCTACGAAGGTGTGAAAGTGGAAATTTCCGACAGTGTGAGCACATGGAAAGAAATTAGACTTTCTGACGGAAATGCAGGCTGGCTGCCCGATTCGTGCATTGTAAAAATTTGATTTTTATTTACAGTCCATAGTTGAACAAAGCTTTATATTTTCCAGAAAACGGAATATTGACATTTTAGAATAAATAATGATTGTTAACAGCACCCTGCGAAAAAGCAATTATGCTAAAATTCAACAGAAAGATAAAATGTAACAACTAATGAACAAAGATTTTGAACATATCATTCTATTGATAGAAGAAGCCAGAAGCAGGGTATATGCTAAAGCGAATACCGAGTTGGTATTACTCTATTTTAATGTTGGCAAAATTGTTTACGATAAAGTAAGTGCGGATAATTGGGGCGATAATACGGTTCAGGAATTAGCCGATTTCATTAAGATAAAAATGCCTGCACTTACAGGATTTAACCGGCGTGGACTTTATAGAATGAAGCAGTTTTTTGAATTGTACAGGCCGGAATCCGAAGTTTTCAAACTCTGGGTTAAAATGATGCATCAGAAAATGTCATCAAAAATAATACAAGATAAAGCCCCGGAAATAGATAAACATGATCTGCACTCTCCAATTGTGTCCACAGTGCGGACACATTTACAGGAGCCTGACAATCAGTATAATAAATTTGTGTCCACGGTACTGACACAAATTTCATGGTCAAATCATCGTCTGATATTTTCAAAAACAAAAACAGCAGAAGAAACTCTGTACTACCTGTTAATTAGTAATACCGAAAAGTATAGTGCAAGAGAATTGGAACGTGCATTAAATACGGCACAATTTGAACGAACAATGCTTTCTGAAAAAACAGTGTCAACAATGCCACCACAAATAAATTTACCAAAAAACCTATTTAAAGACCCATATATTTTTGAATTTTTAAATTTACCTGATGGTCATTCTGAAAAAGATTTTGAAGAAGCTATTACGCTCAATCTTCAAAAATTTATTCTTGAAATTGGCAAAGGATTTACATACATGGGCAGGCAATACCGTTTGCAGGTAGGTAACAAAGATTATTATACTGACTTACTGTTTTATCATAGGGACTTACAATGTCTGGTTTTATTTGAATTGAAAATTCAGGAATTTGAACCTGATTTTTTAGGTAAACTCAATTTCTATCTGGAAGTGTTAGACCGAAATGTAAAACGCCACCACGAAAACCCTAGTGTTGGAATTTTACTTTGCAAGGGAAAAGATTCAGAAGTGGTTGAAGTAGCTACGGCTCGTAATTTAAGTCCTGCAATAATTGCAGATTATGAAACCAAATTAATTGATAAAAAGCTTTTGGCTGACAAACTCAACCAATTGGCAGAATTATTTAATAATAGAGATAATGCAGATAACAGCTAATATATATTTAAAATTTACCGACTTTGTTCAGTTGATGAGTTGAAATTCATATTCCTTGCTTGGCAGAGTTTTAACCTATAATCGAAAATATAACTGAACAAACAAAAAATCTAAAAATTCAGACCAAAATAAAATTTAAACAAACTATTTTAAATTAATAATTATACAGGTAATCTTATTTGGTAACACATTATATCCATGAAAAAATCAACTGACATAAAACGACTGGCAATTCTGACATCCGGCGGC
>CAZXTX010000446.1:0-2273 GCA_964643695.1 uncultured Mariniphaga sp.
TAGAAATTCCTGTTTGTATTACCGAAAGTAAACGCAGTGCCTGTCTTGCTCTCATCGATGATAAATTTATGCACATGTGCGAGTCGTTGTCATCCTTTTTTGTGCGTAAATAGGCACTTCTCAATATAGCTGCCGTAATGGCATGCTGAATTGACGGTGCCATTATGAATTCGCCTTTGTCATCTTTTTTGTTTACAAATATTTTTAATTCATCGCTCTCGTCTTTTGGGGTTAATTTCATTTTATCAATCACCTGGTTTTTGTAGCTGATTTCGGTTCTTTTATTTTCTTTAAGATTGAAAACCCAGCCGTAAGCACCAATTAAGTTAGTATGTTGATTCTCAAATCTATATTTATTTTGTATTGAATGGTCTAAAATACCCATAAACCAAGCATCTAACCTGAATGTCAGTAAGTCTATAAACTCTGAAACTAAAAGCTCATGTTCATATAATGATAAATCAGGTAATTTATTTTCAACAACCTTAATCAGTTCCGTAATTGAAACCTCTTCAACTATATCATCAATAGGCCAAACATCAAAGAAGCCATCATCATAAAATAGTTTAAAAAATTCAGGAACAGCCTGTTTTTTAGGAGGTAACAATGGAGAATCGATAATTGAACGTTCAATGAATTTGACCGAATGGGGGGTCTGACCTGCCATTTCAAGGAACATTTTGTCTGCGTTACTTCCTTTTAATTTTTCTGAACTAATAACTTTTTCCTTGCGAATTTCCTTCCACCTATTTGCCAAATGAATCAGCAATGCATTTATATCTTTAAGTTCAAGGTTGACATTATTGCTAAGATTGTTATGCAGTTTCATAAAGTCAGTAACTGGTATAATACCATATGGCAAATCGCCAATTTTAATTGAAGGGAGCACTCCTCTGGCCCTTACATTATGTATGAAAAAGTTTTTAATAAAACTTAAAAGGTTTTTTAATTCTTTATTTTTTATTGTTACATGTTTCTCAAAATGCTCCCACAATGCTTTATAGGCAACTTTCGCATTATTAAGCTCTTTATTATCAAAATTTATCATTCTACCCAAACTGTCAGCATAATTCAGGCCTAAAAGGTTTGAAAGTTTTTTTGAATCATAGTCTGAATTATCGTTTAAAAAGCTTTCTTCGACTTCAATTTCATAACGGCGTTTCATCAGAAATTCCTCATCGGCATCAACAAGAACTTTTCCGCTGTCAACCTGATTTGTGGGCATTCCGGGTTTTATTGTTTCAAGTCCAGATGTGGTATAGTTGTGACTATTGAACAGGCTGTTCAGAATATCATAATCTTCTTCTGTTTTCTCTTTTATCCCTAAAATGTATACATAGTTAAATTCATTTACATTGTCTTTGATTGGAACTGTTATAGCCATCCCTGCTTCCTCTGCTTTATCATAATCCACCATCCACGATAATCCGCCTGTAACCTCCAGATCACCTTTATTGTTGATGTTGTACGGCTCTGTATCCATATCTTCGCTTAAACTGACACCAATTTGCATATTACGCTTTACCCTTCGGCCATAATGCACCACCTTTTTATTTTCCTCTCCTCTAACTTCTCCGATAAACATAAACCTGTCGGGTAGAATATTTGATACTGGCATATCAGGTGTTTCAGATGTATTTAAATGTACTTTTGGAAAAATATCATGAAGTTTTTCCTGAAGATATTTTTCAAAAATATCATTAAGTGAAATTCTTTTTAAATCAAGTTTGCTTTTAAATTCTGCAGCTTCCTGTCTGAATGTTTTAAGGATTGTGTAATCCACATCCCACAATTCCATAACACGAAGATTATCACCATAAATACCAGGGAATTTTTTATAAAATGCAATGAAATAGTCCAGTCGCTGCAACAGATATGTCAACGTTGAATTTATATTATCATACAGATAGTCAACGATGAATTCAGAAAACATTATATCGCGATCTATACTGAACAGGTTTTCCTTGATTACACCTATTTTTTCACGTATCATTTTTTCATTAAGATATTCTCCGGTATGCTCATCTTTTTTCTCACTTTCATCAAGCCTTATTTTAGCAAGATTTTCATATATATCTTGACATGAAGCTTCGATATTTTCCATATTCTGGTAGGGACGTCTATAGAAAAGAGGTTCCCCTTGCTTAAAATCATTTATGTTTTTAGGTTTCAGTTTGCGGCAAATCCAGGCAGCACGGTAAACCGGATATTTGGAGCACAATACCTGCCATGCCTCATACTCCCGTTTTTTGCTTCCGCTTGCTATGAACCAT
>CAZXTX010000447.1:0-2271 GCA_964643695.1 uncultured Mariniphaga sp.
ATTGAAACGGACGATTATATTCAGGATTTGCGCAGTTTTCTGGGAATTACAGATAACGTGGAAATCAAAGTAATTATCAATGAAAAAGTACCTGAATTCAAAGTCACTGTAAACGAGGTGCTTCAACTGGCACATAAAAACAATCCTGTTACTGAACAGCTGCTTCTGCAGAAACTGGAAAGTGAAAGTGCCTTAAAGTATGCAAAAACCTCACACGGCCTCAAAGCCGACATGTATATTCAATTAGGTTTGTCACAAACCGGAGAAACAGTTAAAAGCATTTATAAAAATCCGATAGATCATCAGTTGATAAGTCTGGGAATACGGCTGCCTATATTAGACTGGGGAGTTGAACGCGGGAAGGTGGAAGTGGCAAAAAGCAATCTGGAGCGCACTAAAATAAATATTGAACAGGCGCGCACCGACTTCGACGCCAATGTTGTAAAGCTGGTGAAGCAATTCAACCTGCAGGCTGATAAAGTGGAGATAGCACACAAAACCGCCGAACGTGCACACCGAAGAAACGAAGTGGCATACCGGCTATATTTACTTGGAAAATCCACCGTATTAGACCTGAATGCTTCAATTGCCGAAAAAGACAAATCGCAGCGGGCATACATCTACGAGCTGAGTAACTACTGGACGATGTATTATCTGATAAGAAGCATTACGGGATGGGATTTTGAAAAAGGAAAGGCGGTGGGGAAATAAAAAACGAATGTGGAATGATATATTATAATCATTCACACAAAACAAATAACAGCAGATAGTCAAAGCGTTGACTATTTTTTTAAATTGAAATAGTGATTCAGATGAGGGTAATCAGCAAGATTAAAACAGACTGCCACTCCATAGCAATGTCAGAAAATCTTTAACAGGATAAATATCAACACCATTCATTTGTCTCGGATACTTATCCAGAGAAACAATGATGGGGCGTACATTCGGAAATTCTTCAGAAAATGCCTTTACTCCTTTTGTATGATGAGACTGAACTTCTTCCGTTGACTTGATCTCTATGGCAGTATGGGCTTTCCCTATTACAATATCCACTTCATAGCCTGAAGTCGTTCGCCAATAGGATAACCCATGCCGGGAGTCTGAATAAGAAAGATGCGCTATTATTTCCTGAATAATAAAATGTTCAAGAGCATGGCCAAACTCAGGTGAGCCCGGGGCAAGAGAGTTTCTTTTAAGCAGAAAATTGGCAATACCTACATCGAAATAGTAGAATTTAGGTGATTGAATAACCCTGCGTTTTACATTCTTTGTATAAGCCGGAATGGTATAGCCGATAAGAGTTTCCTCCAAAATGGAAAAATACTCTTTTACGGTTGGTGCACTAACGCCGCACTCTGATGCAATGTTGTTGTAATTAATGATTTCACCGTTGCTTAAAGCTGCCACCTCCATAAAACGTGAGAAAGTACTCAAATTTCGGGTTAATGCTTCGGCTTGTATCTCTTGTTGCAGATAATCGCCCACATAAGCGTGAAGGCGTTTACTTGCATCATTTATCAGGTAATGCCTTGGAAGCATACCGTTATTACAGGCTTTTATCAGGTCAAATTCAGGTATTTCGGCACTCACCAGCGGAAACAGATGTTTTCGGACAGCTCTGCCACCCAGCAGATTTACTCCGCCACGGCGCATTTTTCGTGCACTCGATCCGCTCATGATAAAACGATGATTCTTGTTACTCATCAGCCAGTGTATCTCATCAAGCAATGCAGGAATTTTTTGAATTTCATCGATAATGATTAATTCATTTTCAGGAAGCAGGCTCAATTCTTCCCGCAACAGTGCTGCACGACGGTTGTAACGTTCAAATTCATCCGATTTTAATAAATCGATGTAATGATTATCAGGGAACATCATTTTTAGCAGTGTGCTTTTTCCGGTTTGCCTTGCTCCCCACAAGAACATGCTGTCATGTTCTACGCCTTGAAAATTTAATTTTCGGGATAACATATTACTCTTGTTTATAATGAACACTAATTCAATGACAAAGATAAAATTATTTAATGAATATCTAAAGTACAACTTTGTTTTTTCATGAATATCTAAAGTACAACTTTGTTTTTTCATGAATATCTAAAGTTAGAAATAGATTTTTTTTAAACTGAATATTTGATGATTTTTTAGAATATGACAAATTCAAACGATAACACCGTTTTTCACGAAGCACGCGACAGCAAAATGGACAAACAGCTGCCGCCACGCACCCTGTGGCAGAAATATTGGATTCATATCCTGTCGGGAACAGCATTC
>CAZXTX010000448.1:0-2270 GCA_964643695.1 uncultured Mariniphaga sp.
TTGTAACGGGCAATCATGCTGCTGAAATTATAAATCCGATACAAAAAAGCATT
Organism: uncultured Mariniphaga sp.; assembly: GCA_964643695.1. GTDB lineage: Bacteria > Bacteroidota > Bacteroidia > Bacteroidales > Prolixibacteraceae > Mariniphaga. The sequence continues at coordinate 54 of CAZXTX010000448.1, forward strand.
GTAAACAGAAGTGTTGACAATGAAAGACGCTTCAGAAACGGGTCAAGCAGTTTTTCGTTTTCAATATGCTTTATTTTCTTCAAATCGACTAAAAAAATCGGTAATGAAAGCAAAAACAGCCATTGCCACAGTGATTTACAAGTTAAAATCACAAAAATAACCGATAATAACCATCCTCCCAAAATCAGTACTGAATGATAAATACGGCTTTTTCGCTTTCCAATCCGTACCGGAATTGTAATTTTCCCTGAATTACGGTCATTTACAAAATCGCGCATATTGTTCAGATTCAGAACACCCGTACTAAAAAAACCGATAGTTACCGCCGGTAAAAAAATTTCACCGGGAAGAAAACCTGCATTCAGATAAAATGAGCCGGCAACCGGCATTAATCCGAAAAAGATAAAAACAAATAAATCGCCAAAACCGCTGTAGCCGTATGATTTTTTTCCCGCTGTGTAGTAATAGGCTGCAATAAGCGAAAGAAATCCCAGAGCTATGAATATAAAAAAGGCTGCTTTAGAAATATGCCATGCACCTTTGTAAACAAGCAGAAATCCTGATAATAAGCTCAGCCCGCCAATTACCATCATTCCCTTTTCCATTCCTTTTTTGGTAATTTCACCGCTTTGAACCGTTCGAGTTGGGCCAAGCCTGTATTTATTGTCGGTTCCTTTCATACTGTCGCCGTAATCATTGGCAAAGTTTGAGAAAATCTGAATCAGTGTTGCAGTTATAATTGCAAGAATGGTAACAGTGTAGTCAAAAGCACCATAAAACCATGCCAGGCCGCATCCCGTCAAAATTCCCGAAAGTGCCAGGGGAAGGGTTCTCGGACGGGCTGCATTTATCCACGATTTTACTGTTGCCATGTTTTATCCTTTTATTTATGGAAACTTTGGATATTTGTCAAAATTGGGTTTTCTTTTTTCCAGAAAAGCATGTTTGCCTTCCTGAGCTTCCTCAGTCAGATAGTAAAGCAAGGTTGCATTTCCTGCAAACTCCTGTAATCCCACCTGTCCGTCTAGTTCGGCATTCAAACCCAGTTTGAGCATCCGCAGAGCAAGCGGACTGTGCTCCTGCATTTTTTGAGCCCATGCCACCACTTCATCCTCCAATTGCTCAAATGGCACAACTTTATTGACCAGTCCCATTTCAAGAGCTTCGGCTGCCGAATACTGACGGCACATAAACCAGATTTCGCGTGCCTTTTTTTGTCCAACAACACTGGCAAGATATGACGAACCAAGCCCGGCATCAAAACTACCGACTTTCGGGCCTGTCTGCCCGAATATCGCATTTTCGCCGGCAATGGAAATATCACAAACCACATGCAGCACATGACCGCCGCCGATGGCATATCCGTTTACCATGGCAATTACAGGCTTGGGCATACTCCGTATCTGACGCTGAACCTCCAGAATATTGAGCCGCGGAATTCCATCCTTGTCAACATAACCTCCGGCACCTTTTACATTCTGGTCACCGCCCGAACAGAAAGCCTTGTCGCCTGCACCGGTAATTACCACCACGCTAATACGCCGGTCTTCACGGCAAATTCGCAAAGCATCACTCATTTCATTAACGGTTGCCGGCCTGAAAGCATTCCGGTAACGCTCGCGGTTAATGGTTATCTTCCCGATTCCTTCAAAATAGTCGAAAAAAATATCCTCGTAAGTTTTAACACTTTCCCATTTACGTGTAGTGCTCATAATATTATCTTTTAATTTCCTGTTTTTACTGTTTTAAACAACCCCCGGTATGTTTTTGTGTTCAATTCAGCATCTGTAAATATTTCCAGAATTGCAGCCTGTTTCTGATTTTCTGACCAGAATTGAATTAACTGTTTTCTCAAATCTGTTTCATTATCGGCAGTATAATAATCCAGTCCGAAAGTTTTTGCAATATTTTTTGCACTGTATCTGTTCTCTGTAAAAAAGAATTCGTTGTAGGCAGGTGATTCCGACGGGCCGTCAATCAAACCGAATAAATTTCCGCCGCCGTTATGGATAACGATAATTCGCAGATTATCACCAACGTATTTGTTCCACAATGCATTAGAGTCATAAAAAAATGAAAGGTCGCCTAAAATAACGGTGTTCATCTTTTCGGAACATGAGGCAAAACCAGCCGCAGTTGAAAGTGAACCATCAATGCCGCTAATACCGCGGTTACCGAAATATTCACCGTTTTTCACCGGATTACAAATCATTGCAT
>CAZXTX010000449.1:0-2260 GCA_964643695.1 uncultured Mariniphaga sp.
ATATTCTCCACGGCTTCCGGCGGATTTGCCAGTACTGCCCTGTCCTCTTTCACAACAATCGGACGCTGAAGCAGTCTCGGATTTTCAGCAAGAATCTTTATCCATTCGTCATCCGAAAATTCCCTGCCTTTGTAGTTTTCCCTGTAAACCTGTTCCTGTGTGCGAACAAAGTCAAACGGCTTTTTTCCGGTTTTGGAAATAACCTCTTTCAGCTCTTCAGCCGTAAGTCCGTTTGACATATATTTCACTATTTCAAAATCATAACCTTTCTCTTCAAGATATTTGAGTCCGGCACGGCTTTTCGAGCATAGCGGATTATGATAGATTTTCATTGTTATAAAGTGTTTGCTTTTAATATAATTGTAATAATCAAGCTGAGCACGGTATGAAGTTCCAGAATTTTGCCTGTTGTAGCTGTTTTGCAGTTCAGGGTCCAGAATACGTGCTTTGGTATTGTCGCGCAACTGAATTTTCAGCATTTGTTTCAATTCTTCCCTGATGCTTTTGTCATAAACCGGGCAGGCCACTTCAATTCTGCGGTTCAGGTTTCTTGGCATCCAGTCGGCAGATGATATATACATTTTTTCATCACCTCCGTTTCCAAAAAGGAAAATACGCGAATGCTCAAGATATTTATCCACAATACTTATTGCCTCAATATTCTTATTACATTTTTCCCCGTCAAGCTGAAGTCCGAAAATTCCCCTGACAATCAGCTTTATTTTCACTCCCGCATCTGCCGCTTCATAAAGTTTCTGCATCATCCCGGGGTCAATCAGACTGTTCATTTTCAAAATCATCCATGCATCCTTCCCTGCCTTTGCAAACTCAATTTCACGGTTAATGCATGCCGTAAAGTAATCACGCATATAAAACGGACTCACCACAAGATGTTTGTAATTATAATGCCGGTAATTCTGCTTAAAAAAGTTAAAAACCTTTTCCACTTCATCCGCCACCCTCGGGTCAGCCGTTAACAGCCCGTCATCAGCATAAATTTTAGCGGTATCTTCGTGAAAATTTCCCGTAGCCACATATGCGTAATTCCTGAAGCTTCCGTTTTCCTCACGCTTTATCCATGCCAGTTTACTGTGAATCTTCATTCCGGGCACTCCGTTAATCACATTTGCCCCTTCCTCCTGCAGCTTATTGGACCACATTATATTTGCCTCTTCATCAAAACGTGCCTGCAACTCCACCACCACAGTAACGATTTTACCGTTTCTTACGGCATTCAGCAATGCGTTTACCACTCTCGATGATGGTGCAACCCGGTAAATTGTAATACCTATTTCATGCACCTGCGGGTCGATTGCCGCTTCCCTAAAGAAATCAATCAGGTGATTAAATGTAAGGTAGGGATAATGCAGCATCACATCCTTTTTTCTGAGAACGCTCAAAATACTGGTATGAGGCGGAAGGTCGCGGTGCCTGAACGGCGGCAGTTTGGCATAATAGTGATATTTTTTTCCTATTTCAGGAAAATTCATATAATCTTTATGGTTGTGGTATCTCCCTCCGGGAACGGCATTCTGCTTATTGTCAAGTTTCATTTTCTTTAAAATGAAATCCAGCAAATCCTGCGGAATTTCCCTGTCATAAATCAGCCTTACCGGTTTCCCCGTTTTTCTTTTTTTCAGACTGCTTGCAACTTTTTCAATAAAGCTTTTTGAAATATCATCGTCAATATCAAGCTCGGCATCACGGGTCATTTTAACAGTGTAAGCCTCGTATGTGTCATAATCGAAATAGAAAAACAGATCGTCAAAACAGTATCTTATCACATCATCGAGAAGCATAACACTGGTTACTCCTTTTTTTCTTGGCAAAACCAAAAATCTCGGAACCGACCTGCCGGGAATTCTGATAAGTGAATATGCAAAGTCTGACGGATCCGACTTTTTCATAAGCTTTACTGCAAGATATACCGACCTGTCGCGCAAATAGGGAAATCTATTCTTTTTGCTGAGCATGATGGGAACCAGATTGGGAAGTACTTTTTCATAAAAATACTTTTTCACAAAAATGCCCTGTCTGAAATTCAGTTCTTTTTCATTAATTATGAAAATATTGTTTTTGTTAAGTTCAGAAATTAAATTCCTGAATATTTCCTGAACCTTTTCCTGTTGTTTAAAAACAATTCCCTGAATTTTTTCATGCAACTCTTCCGGTGTGTAGTTTCCCAGCAGGTTTTCCTCATCTTCGCCAAGGTCAACCATACGCCGCACCGCAGCCACCCTTACCCGAAAAAACTCATCCA
>CAZXTX010000450.1:0-2257 GCA_964643695.1 uncultured Mariniphaga sp.
AATGTTTTGAAACAAATGTCAAAATGGAACTCCGCTTTTTTATGTGATTTGAACAACTCCCCCAAAGCAAAGACAGTAATGAACGATTACTACAATCACAACTATAAGGCAAAAATTCAAAACTTAATTCAGCAATCTGTAAAAGAAGAATATTTTAATTCCGAATTGAATTTAAATATGGTACTGAAATTTCTTACAGTTCAATTAAAAACAGCAGTTGAAGAATACCGGACAGGACAAACAGAAGATATAAATATTTACACAAGTTCTGTTAAAATATTCTTAATGGGTATTTGCACCAACAAAGGCTTAGAAGAACTCAATAAGATTAAAACTTCAATTATTTAAAATAATAAATCATATTCAAAAATAATAAAAATGAAAACAATCAGCATTAACATATTGTGTTGTCTAATTATAATTATAGCAGCAATTTCTTGTAAAAACACCAGTGCACCTGTTACGCAAAACGAATACAAAGTAATGACTATCGGTTTGGAAGAAAAAACACTTTCAACCAGTTATCCTGCCACCATAAAAGGGTGTCAGGACATAGAAATCCGTCCGCAGATTTCAGGACTTATTACCGAAGTACGTGTTAAAGAGGGCGAAAATATGCAAATCCAACGTAGCTCAATTGGCCAGAGCACCCTATTATTAAATCAGGGAAGTTGCAGGTTCGACCCCTGCCGTTGGTACTAAATAGGTTATTCATAATTTTCGGCCGATAACTGGACAACATATTTTTAACAATAAATAATAATTAAAATTAAAAGACATGAAAAAATGATTCTTTCGTTTATGTTGCTGCTTGGATTGGGAGCAACTCAAATTAATGCACAAGTAGTGAACTTTGGTGTAAAAGCAGAAGCAAACACCTCAAATTTCATCCTGACCGATATGGACGGGGTGAAAAGTAAATTAGGATTTGGAGCCACTTTCGGAGGCTTTGCTAAAATCAATGCCGGGGAGAATTTTGCTATTCAACCCGAATTGCTTTTTCATTTCAAAAGTTCGGAAATGGAAACAAAATCCATTAAAGAAGAGCTCGACTATCAATACTTCGGAATTGAAATTCCTGTATATGCAGTTGGGCAAATGGAATTAGGAGCAGGTACAGGATATATTGGTATAGGGCCATACCTGGGGCTTGGTTTCGATGCCCGTTATAAAAAAGACAATGCCGATGATGTAAAACTCTACAAAGAGTATAAAGGACAGAAATCTGAAATGCAGTGCTGGGATTTCGGAGCAGGGGCCATGCTTGGTTATGAATTTAATTCCGGATTTCAAATCAATGGCGGGTATAAAATCGGATTTATTGATGCCTTGAATGCCAATAAAAACAATGCTACAATGCTGCCGCAAACAGTAAGTTTGGGACTTGGATTCAGGTTCTAAATTCTGCCTGTTTAAAACAAAGTGACCGGGAAATATCATCCCGGTTGCTCTGTTTTGGCAAAAGGAAAAAGCCAACCGCCATGAGAACAACAAAATTCATAGTTGGTATATTGTTCGTTTTTGCAGCAAACACTTCGGTATTGGCACAAACCGATGATGTTATACAAATGTGGTCAGCCCAGATTGATACCACCAATATAAATCCTTTTAAACCTCAATATTTACAGATAGAACCTGACGATATGATGGAGCAATTTAATATGCAGCCGAATTTCGGGATGTATAAAGATAACTACATAATTACAGGCATACCTACAAATAAATCTATTAATAGTCAAACTGCAGATGCAAAGTTTCAAATCAGCATTCGCCAGAGATTATTTAATACGATTATGCCATTTAATACACAGTTAATGTTAACATACATCCAAAAATCATTCTGGGATATATACGAAGAATCACTTCCATTTGCCGACAACAACTATAACCCCGGATTATTACTGACAAAACCCATAATCCATAAAAACAGTTTTAAAGGAATTATAGCCTTATCTGCCGAACATGAATCTAACGGACAGGACAGCCTTGAGAACCGCAGCTGGAACTATATTACCCTGTCCGGAATCTACTTTTTCAATATCTATTTTTATGCACAGGCCAAAATATGGTACGGCTGGGCAGGTGAAGACAATCCCGATTTATTCGATTATCGCGGATATGGGTTGACAGCCTTAAGTTACAGAAGTAAAAATGACTATATAGCAGCTTCTTTAATTATTAATCCTATTAAAAACTTTTCGGCTAATACGCAGTTGGAACTTAGTTTCAAGTTCAATAAAAAGGCAAATCAATTTCT
>CAZXTX010000451.1:0-2228 GCA_964643695.1 uncultured Mariniphaga sp.
TCTCTTCCTGCCTTAAAAGCTTCAATATTCATATTTACAATTCTCTCTCCTTTTGATTTGAAAACTGTTTCAATACCCTTTATTATTATATCCTCGTTAATGGCTATAAATGGTGAGGCAGCACCCAGCATTACCATGTTTGAAGCTTTCGGATTTCCTTTTTCCCTGGCAATCTGGTCGGCATTAATCCTGATTATGTTAATTTTTTCACTCAGTTCATCAAAAGTTTTTTCAAGTTCAGGATAATTGGAAATATTTCTGAATTCGGCGGTATTGGTAACCAGACTTCCTTCGGGTGAGAGGTAAGGCAGATACCGGAGCGATTCCATCGGCTCAACTGATAATATAATATCTGCACTTCCTTCGGGTATTAGATCGGAATATACAGGATGGTCGGCAATCCGCAAATGTGAAACCACCGCACCGCCGCGCTGGCTCATTCCGTGTGTTTCGGCCTGTTTCAGATAGTAATTTTCATTAAGTGCCGCGGCACCCAATGAGGCTGCAATTGAGAGAATTCCCTGTCCGCCAACGCCTGCCAGTATGATGTCTGTTTTCATTTTAAGCCTGTTTTGTTACTTTTCTCAGTTTTCTTGTTTTTGATATAATCTGTACACATTCACGCCTTCCTATCAATACCGAAACTCCGTCATATTCCATCTCTTCCTCTATCATTTTTACAATTTCATCGTGGTTTCTTCTTAACGGTACAAATATTCTGATATGTTCAGGTTCAACACCAACGCCTTCACAAATTTTTTCTATTCTTCCTTTTGCCGATGAATCCTGTCCGCCGGTCATTGCAACAGCTTCATTGTCAACAATAATGATATTGATATTTGTTTTCTCGTTAACGCAGTCAAGCAGTCCTGTAATTCCCGAATGGGTAAAGGTTGAGTCGCCGATAACCGAAAACACCGGTGAAAGTCCGGCATCTGCGGCACCTTTTGCCATTGTTATGGAAGCTCCCATATCCACACAGGTGTTAATTGTATTGTATGGCGGAAGTGCTCCCAGCGTGTAGCATCCGATATCTGAAAAGACTCTGCCGTCGCCAAGATTTGCAATAACTTCGTTAAGCGCGATGTATGTGTCCTGATGACCGCAGCCGGCACAAAGCGACGGCGGTCTGCCCGTAACTGTTTCGGGAATCTGAAACGGTACATCATGTTCTTTGCCTATAGCTTTTGCTAAATGAACCGGATTAAGTTCGCCGCGGCGCGGAAGTGTTCCGTCAAGTCTGCCCGAAACCTTTGTTCCTTTCCCGAAAAAGTCGGTCAGAAGCTCTTCCACAATCGGATAACCATCTTCGGCAACCAACAGTTTGTCACATTCATCTTCAAGTTTTTGTAGTAATTTTTTCGGAACCGGATATTGAGAAATTTTTACAACGGGGTAGGGGCAGTTTCCTTCCGGAAAATTTTCCATAAGATAGTTGTATGTTATTCCGCAGCAGACAATACCTATGCTCTTGTCAGTTCCTTCATAATATTTGTTGTATGCCGATTCTTCCGAAAGTTTTTCTATCCATTCCTGTTTGTCCAGAAGGTTCTGATAGTATTTTCGTCCGTATGCCGGAAGCAGCATAAACTGCATTGGATTTTGTGGAAGTATCAGTTTGTTTTCATCCAAAACCGGTTTTTGCACCACACCTGAACGTGAATGTGCAAGCCTTGTGGGAATGCGTACCATTACCGGCAAGCCTGTTTTTTCCGAGAATTCAAAAGCCTCGTAAGTCATGTCGTAGGCTTCCTGCTGATTGGAAGGTTCAAAAATGGGAATCATTGCAAACTTGCCGTAATATCTGGAATCCTGTTCATTTTGAGATGAGTGCTGCGACGGGTCATCGGCAACGGTGACTACCAGTCCGCCGTTAATTCCGGTAATTGCCATATTCATAAACACATCGGCGGCAACATTCAGCCCTACATGCTTCATTGAGGCCATTGCCCGTTTGCCGGCATAAGACATTCCGAGTGCAGCTTCAAGCGCAGTTTTTTCATTGGCCGACCACTCCCTGTGAATATTCCTTTCAATAGTGAGGGGATTGCTCTGAATATATTCGGTTATTTCGGTTGAAGGTGTTCCCGGGTAGGCATAAACACCTGAAATTCCTGCATCAACAGCAGCCTGGCCGATAACTTCAACGCCTAATAAAAGTTTCCTTTGCATTTTTGTTTTTATTTGGGGGCGAAAATTACCTTTTTTATCGGAGGTAAAAAAACTAT
>CAZXTX010000452.1:0-2226 GCA_964643695.1 uncultured Mariniphaga sp.
TTTATTCCCTGTTTGAATAGAATCTTTCAAGTATTGAACCGTCGTTGGCTTCCTTTGATAAAGATTCGATTGTGGCTTTCGGAACATCGTTCACATCCAGAACAATTAATCCGTCGAGGGAGTTGTTAAATTTTGGGTCAACATTAAAACCAATGATTTTGGCATTTAGTTTAATATATTTTTTCAGCAATACCGGTAATCCCGAATTGAGTTCATCCAGTCCGCCGATTGTTTTGTCAAGCCGGTTTATGTCGTGTTCCATGTTTTCCATCAGAATGTTTATCTCAGGATTGTCACTTTTAAATTTATAACGGTTGCGCGGCTGGACAAACTGTGCCATTTTCCAGTTAAGGTGGTTTTGCATAATAAACCTGATAATAAGGTCTTTGGAAATTTTTGAATAGTTGTTGCTTATGCTTACCGGGCCAATAAGATATCGGTATTCCGGATTTTTGAGTAAAAAGTATAAAATTCCTTTCCAGAGCATGAAAAGCGGCATTGGTTTTCGCTGATATTCCCTGATAACAAACGAACGCCCCAGTTCCAGGCTTTCATTTAACACCGGTTTGAAATCATCACTGATTCTAAACAGCGAATGTAGATAAAAACCGCGTTTTTCGTATTGCTCAAGAATATCTTTTCCCTTACCAATCCGGTAAGCTCCCACAATTTTTCCATTTTCTTCATCCCATATAAACATTTGATAGTAATACAGATCAAATTCATCTATATCAATGTTTTTATTGGTTCCTTCACCAACTTCCCTGAAAGTTATTTCGCGCAATCTGCCGATTTCTGTTAAAATATTCGGAATAATTTCTGAAGGAACACAGTAAACCGTATAGTTTTTCAGATTAAACAAAATGTAATCCTCTTTTATATTTTCCAGCTCTTTCAGAATTTTATCGTATGGCACGGGTTCAATAATTTTTTCCGGTTTAGGCTGTGGTTTAAGGTTATAGCTGAATAGCCGCTTAACTTCCAGCGGGGATTCCATACCATAGGTTTTTGCCCTTAAAAACCTGCCAAACTGGTAAATGTCATCAAACTTATCCTGATCAGCTGTTATGATAGGTGTTCCTATACGCATTTTTATGGTTTTATGCTTTTTGCTGAGCAGCTCGGAAGGCAGTCTTACCTGACGCAGCGACGGGTGTATTTTTGCTGCAAGGTGAAAAAGCCGGCTGTTGGTTCCCTGAAAATATACCGGTAAAACCGGAACATTTGCATTTTTTATAAATTTTATAACAGAAATTTGCCAAATCTGATCTGTTATGTTGTCGAAAGTACCATAGGTGCTTAAATCATTTGCCGGAAACAGGCATAAAACTCCTCCGTTTTGCAGGTGATTTGCAGCTTCTTCGGAACCTTTGTTATTTGTTTCACCGCCATCTGTCTCAATGCTTTTTAAAGGATAATCGTTTATGAAATAGTCTGAAATCGGTTCTACTTTTTGAAAAAGAAAGTTTCCTGCAACTTTCATATCAGGCCTTATGAGGGAAATATATTTTATCAAAAGCATTCCGTCCAGTCCCCCGAAAGGGTGATTTGCCACAATTATAACCGGCCCGTTCTGAGGAATTCTTTTCAGTTCGTTTTCATCAATATCAATTTTGAATTCAAGAACATTTATAATTTCATCAATAAATTCAATTCCTTTTTTTGATGCGATTTGATCGTATATTTTGTTCAGCTTGTTGAATCGCAGTATGTACATTAAAAATTTGGCAAAATATTCACCTCCGAGAAGTGATATAACAGGAGGGGCTTTAAAAACGTCTTTCAGGTTAAGTATTTCCATTTCAGATGCTCAATTTCGTTAAGATTATTTCCATTTCGCGTGAAAACAAATTTAAGAGTATTTTCTTAAAAAACAGTTGAGTTGTTCTCTTTAGTATGATTTTCAGGATATGATTACAGAATAATTTTTTGGTGTGTTTAGTTTTTGGTTGTTACGGTTTACTGCTGTTTTCAAATTAAAAATTCAGTGAATAATCAGATAAATATGATGATTGTTTTTGAAACAGGTTTGCTGACAGTCCTTTTAGAAAGTCAGATTTCAGAACAGATACATTTGTTACTTTCTGAAAAATTATACGAATTGTATTTACAAAATAATTTAAACTGATGAATATATTTATCTTTATACCGATTGGAAAAATATAATAGAACAATTATTGCTCTGCTCAATTGTTCTAAATATTTTAACCATCGGCATTAACGATT
>CAZXTX010000453.1:0-2226 GCA_964643695.1 uncultured Mariniphaga sp.
TAGTTTCATATTCCTTAAGGCAAGTTAAAATCGATGTGAATGCCATTTTAGGATTCAAATACGGATCATAACTAGTGTCAACGACTAAAAGCATATCGTATTTTACTAATTCAGTATTTGAATCTATTACAAAGTTATCGTTTATGGGTTGGGTATATAGCATTTTATCCGGTTTGTTCTCACGTCTGTAGAGACCTTGGATTTCTTTCAGAGATGTCTTAATCTCTTTACCGTTCTCGTTAATCAGTTTTAAGTCCAATGCAGTAGCATTATCTGAATAAATAACAATTTTTAGTTTTTGAAAAGGAACATTTTCAACACTATAATTCATCCGTTGGTAACGTTCATAGGTCATTTCTTTTTTCATACAACAGTTTTTATACTTTTTTCCGCTTTCACAACTACATAAATTGTTATCAGATATTTTTCCCATAGGGTACTCCTTTTATATTAATCTACAGATTTCAGGAAAAATACTTTATTTATTAACTATTTCTTTATAATATTGGTTTACGGTATCTCCATAGGACAGATAATTTTTAACGTGATTATTATACTCTTCAACATCTTTATCAAATAGAGAATAATCATATGTAGAATTTCCATCAATTTTTTCCTTCGTTTTGAAGCAGATTGATTTTAGGGAAAACACGGTATTTAGAAGAGCTTCGCAATATCTTGTCAATACATAAATGAACTTATATTCAGGAGTAGAACCATCAAATTCTTCAATTAATAAAATAAAATTGTTTTTTAAATCGACAAGTTCCGCTCCGATATCTGACAATTTTAAAAAACAAGAATGGTAATTGATTTTTTGAAATATACCTGGAATCGGTATCCGCTTCCGAATTGATGGTTTAAATATATGATCATTCACTTCAATGTAAGTTGTTAGCAGAATATGGACTCTGTTGGCTATATCCAGTACTTTTACAAGATTTGTATTCATGGGTATTCCTCCTGCTAAGTTATCTGGAACAAATAACTTGCTTAATACAACTTCATATTTGGATTGATTATATACTGTGTGCCAGAGTGGTATTATACATGATTCGCTCAATATGTCGAAATAGTTCACTTTATTAAGCCTACTTCTCCCTTATCAAAATAATCAAAAATTCTATTACATATTTCATTATAATTGGTTTGGATTCTCTCCCTATTCCTAAGTAAAAAATCTAATGTCTGGGGATAAACAATTGCTGATGCTTTTATTAAATGCCCTTTAGTCGTCCGGCTTCCTTTAATGTTATTAAAGCTTTGGTAGATTTCTCTCAAAACATTTCTATCTACATTATATTTATTCATAATGTTTTTGACGTTTTTATCATTCCCTGCTAAATCGAGAAGGTCTTCAATGGCTCTCTTAGCATCTACATTAAGCTTGTCTACATTTTTTATGAAATCTTGAATGTCTCCAACCGGGGGGTGCAGTCTTTTGAATAATTTTGTCAGCTTTCTTGACTTTTGCATTGAGTAAAGCATTTGGTTAATAAAGCCCATAAATAACAACCCTCTTTCTTTATACTTTATATCACCGCTCTATACAATAATTTATGTGCGGATGACGCATAACTGTGTCCAAGTTCGACTAACCATTAACAATGCTGACAAAGAAAAGACTGTTTTAATTATAACAAATACAGTAATAAAGTTCCAATAATAAAACCCACTATTTTTACATTCAGACCCCACTTGCGGGGAGCCAAATGTACCACAGATTACGTCAACAAACATCAAACAAACATCAAAAAAAACAGGCGTAAAACAAATTTCAATGACAGGTGGGATATCTTTTCCTGTAACTTTGCCAAAAGCACCAGCTTCAGTTGCAATGACAGTCGAAGAAATTCAATCAACTTCAGGCACCGGAAACAGCTATGGAATGCTGACATGGCTCTTATACCCTAGGTGGTACTTTTTATTCGATATTTATAGCTGGCGTCTATTTATCGGAAATACTAATGTTTAAATTTTCTTATTGATTTGTAAGCATAAGCTATCCCTACAATAATTAATGCTGAAATACCACCCGATAATGCTTTTGAAAATATTTGATCAAAATCAAAAACAGCAGTGCGTTCACCTTTATTTGCAATAATATTTGCGCCATTATATTTATATTCATACGGAGAATCAACATGAATATTGTTGATTATCTGAAAAAATTCTTCATCATATTGGTTAAAATCTGGCTCTAAAGAATAGAAATAAAGATTAATG
>CAZXTX010000454.1:0-2206 GCA_964643695.1 uncultured Mariniphaga sp.
TTCGCCAGGCAGAATTTTCACTGGTTCCGGTGTTATTATCATTCCCGGAAGTTGCACTAACATAATAGATTGCGGAGAAACCCGTACTGGCATAAATAAGAAAAAAAGTAAAGAGTAATAGCTTTATGCCGATATTAAAGGATTTGTAATTCAAAAAGTTTTTGTTTTCGATTTTATTTATTTTCGCCATAATTAAAAAAATAATTTACACACACAAACATCATCTTCTTTAGACATGCAAAGATAGAAAAGTTGTTATTTGTTGTTATACAATGTAATATGGTGCAGACATAATCCGATTTTTAAAAATCATCTCATGAAACATAACTTTAAATCTCAAGATTATGTTAAATCTAATTTTAAATTAGAAATGAATTAGTGTAATTTAGAAACAAATAAGTCTTAAATGCTAATCAATTAAATCAAACTCTTTCTTGAGTCTCATTATACATCACTATTTGACTTTTTTAAATTTACAGGAATGTAATATTTCAAAATGCTTGAATTCTTAGAAGAGGTCATAAATATTAAATCATTTTTTTTAATTGACTTAATATAATTAAACAATATTGGTTTTAAATAAAATAATATCTTTCATGTAATTTATATTAATTCTAATTAAAATTCATTAACATGAACTTTCTATATTAAAAAAAAAAGAATTTAATCTTCATTAACATTGAGTTTTTGCCATCGCTTAGGCAAATATGTAAATTTGTACAGAACAATGAATTAAGGTTAAATCAATTAAAATAAAAAAATATGAAAAGAATTGCTGACGTTGTTAAACCGGGTGTTGTAACCGGTTCTGATTTACAATACATATTAAAAGTTGCCAAAGAGAACAAATTTGCTCTTCCTGCCGTAAATGTTGTTGGTTCTTCTTCAATAAATGCGGTTTTAGAAGCTGCTAAAGTTGCTAATTCTCCTGTAATGATACAGTTTTCAAATGGAGGTGCCGTTTTTAATGCAGGAAAAGGTTTAAAACTTGAAGGATTAGAAGCAGCCGTATTAGGTGCTGTTGCCGGTGCAAAACATATTCATACTTTAGCCGAGGCTTATGGAGTACGTGTGATTCTTCATACTGATCATGCTGCAAAAAAATTGCTGCCATGGATTGACGGCCTGCTTGATGCCAGTGAAAAGAATTTTGCCGAAACCGGAAAACCGCTGTTCAGTTCACATATGCTCGATCTTTCAGAAGAAACTCTTGAAGATAATATCAGGATAAGTAAAAAATATCTGGAGCGTATGGCCAAAATGGATATGACCTTGGAAATTGAACTTGGAATAACCGGTGGTGAAGAAGACGGAGTAGATAATACTGATGTTGACAGTTCAAGACTTTATACCCAGCCCAAAGAGGTTTTATACGCGTATGAGGAGTTGAGCAAAGTAAGTCCAAACTTTACTATTGCAGCTGCATTTGGTAATGTTCACGGCGTTTATAAGCCCGGCAACGTAAAACTTGAGCCTGTTATTTTGAAAAACTCACAGGAATACATTAAAAATAAACTTAATCTGGATGAAGACAAACCTGTATATTTTGTGTTCCATGGTGGTTCAGGTTCTGCTCTTGAAGAAATTCGTGAAGCGATTGATTATGGTGTAATCAAAATGAATATTGATACGGATACTCAATGGGCATACTGGGACGGCGTAAGAAAATTTGAATCTGAGAAGCACGGTTATTTGCAGGGGCAGATCGGTAATCCCGAAGGTGATGACAAGCCAAATAAAAAGTATTATGACCCGCGTGTATGGATTCGCAAAGCTGAAGAATCCATGATTGCACGCTTGCAGCAGGCATTTGAAGACCTGAATGCGGTAAACAGTTTGTAATCTTATAATTTTACAACAATATTTCAGGGGTTTATTGAAAAATAAGCCCCTTTTTAATAAAAGAAAGCGGCACCTTTCAAGAAAAAGGTGCCGCGGGAATTAAAAAGCCAATAAATTCCAGGCTCTGATTATATAGTATTAACTGAACGTTCTATATAGTTGTCATTAAAACAACAGATGACATAACAATAAATATACCAATTGTGCGAAAAATTTAACGAAAATTTGTGTTGTAAAGCATGTGTTGTTTTGTCGATTTTCTCCGGTTTGAGAAGAAGATTTTATCTTTTTAGCCGGAATGTATGATAATGTTTATATTGGCAAAAAAAATATGAAAATGGAACTGAATCTTACAAATATTAAG
>CAZXTX010000455.1:0-2205 GCA_964643695.1 uncultured Mariniphaga sp.
GCCCTTGCTGTTCGCCCGATGCGGTGAATATAGTTTTCATAGTCGGACGGCACATCAAAATTTATGACATGACTCACCAGACTTGCGTCAATACCGCGTGCCGACACATCGGTGGTTATCAGAATCCGCACCTCGCCGCTTTTAAAATCCCTGATTGCGTTAATTCGGGTAGTCTGCCCCTTATTGGAATGCAACACCCTCTTCTCACCTTCGGTTTTGCGTTTTACAACCTTAAAAACCCCATCTGCATGCTCCTTTGTTTTTACAAAAATTATAACCCTCGAAAACAATTCTTCATCTGCCAGCAAAAAGCTCAGCAGATTCAGTTTGGTGCGGTAATTCGGAACCATGTACGCAGTTTGCCTCACCTCCTGAACCGGAGTTGCCGAAGGTGCAATTTCAAGTTTTTCATAAAAATCCAGAAACTCTTCCGTCAGCTTTTCCACCGACTCCGAAAAAGTGGCGGAAAAGAGCAGATTCTGTCTCTTAACCGGTAAAATCTCAAAAATTTGTCTCAACTGAGGCAAAAATCCCATATCGAGCATGCGGTCGGCCTCATCAATAACAAGATGCCTTATCTTCTTCAGCGACAACACCTCATTTTTATATAAATCCATCAGTCTGCCGGGAGTTGCAATCAGAACATCAATGCCGGGGGCAATAAGTTCAGCATGCTTTGTCCAGCCAACACCACCAAATACAGCGGCATGCCTCAGCTCCGACCACGCTGTTAACTCTTCCATATCTTCACCGGCCTGAATTGAAAGCTCACGGGTGGGAACCAGAATCAAAACACGCGGGTCTGTCCCCTCCAGTTTTCTCAGCCTTGTTAAAAGAGGCAGCATGTATGCCGCGGTTTTGCCGGTTCCGGTTTGTGCCACACCAACCACATTGGCACCCGAATTAATTTTAGGAATCGCCTCAGTCTGAATTGGAGTGGGCTCTTTAAAACCGATTTCATCCAACGACTTAAGTATTGATTTGGCTATTTTAAGATCTTCAAACGTTTTCATTCAAACTGATTTTTTTTGAAATAGTGAATACACAATTACTAAAATATTTGCACCCGGCAAAATTATTATCAATATTCCAACATATTTTGCATACAAAAATATAAATTCCTGAACGATGAGCCGTTCTTCGCTTTTTATATTTAATTTCTATCTTTAGCCGAAATGAAAAATAAACCAAATCTGTATATTATTTCCGGATGTAACGGAGCAGGCAAAACAACCTCATCCTTTACGGTTTTACCAGAAATGCTGAATTGCGATATTTTCATTAATGCCGATGAAATTGCACGCGGTCTTTCACCCCTCAATCCTAAATTATCATCAATTGAAGCAGGCCGGTTAATGTTAAAAAAAATTAAAAGTTACATCCCGCTTCAAAAGGATTTTGCGATTGAAACAACACTCTCTTCAAGAATTTTCAGAAATACAATTCTGGAATCAAGACGTTCAAATTACAGAATCACCCTTGTTTTTTTCTGGCTGAATTCATTGGAGCTGGCTTACGAACGTGTTGAAAACAGAGTGATTGAGGGTGGTCACCATGTTCCGCGAAACGTAATTGCACGACGCTATTATGCCGGCATAAGAAACTTGTTTAATATATATATACCCATCTGCGACTACTGGATGATTTTCGACAATTCACAGAAAATGTCATCGGAGCTGATTGCCGAGGGGATGAAAGACAAGACCACTATTATAAAAAATTATACTACATTTGAGCACTTGAAAACTATTGCAAAAGTAAAATGAACAATAAAAAGGAAATAAGAGAGAAGATACTGCAAGGTTTGGAAATCTATCAGGAAAGGCTTATTCAAACTAAAAAAGCCAGAAACATGGTTTTGGTTGTTTCTGACAATGAAGGCAGGGTTGTTCGTATTCCTGCTCATGAGCTGTAATATCTCTCTTAAGGCATATTTTATTTTTTCACCCCCATAACTTCAATAAACTCCACATCTACAAGCTATTTATATAATGCATTAGTTGTTTGCTTTTAAGCTATTCAAAAAACGTTACTTACATTGATGATTTGTGAAATTCGAGAACAAAACAAAAACATCAGTAAATTCAATTTGATTAAATTCTGTTCTCATTACACATCTCTGTTTTTCAGCACCTTATCTAAAATATGAGATTTTCTATTATAACCTAGCATTAAAAAAATAAACGAATGTTTTATCTTTATTAC
>CAZXTX010000456.1:0-2196 GCA_964643695.1 uncultured Mariniphaga sp.
TTACCCTGTTTGTAAACTACGGAATGACACCACTCTTTAAAGAATCTCTCGGGCCCGAACTAAAAACAGTAACTTTCGGCTTTTCATTTCCGAATATTTAAAACAAACCGATATAAAAACAGTAGTTCTCAGAATAATTATTTTTTGAACACCCTTTTATTATATACCACTCCTTCATCATCAATTATTTTTAAAATATAGATACCACTCTTGTAATTTTGCACAGAAAACCGATATGATGAAGCACTACTCTCAGGATTGTGGCTATCAATTATTTGCCCGTTTAAATTTAAAAGCTGGATTGAATTTATTTTACGTTCAGACAAAGAAATATTTAAAATATCCTGAATAGGATTGGGATAAACATCTGCTCCGATTTCCGCTTTTTCAATGCCTTTTGCAAAAGTTGCCGGAGAAAATGAATATTTATACAATTCAAACCCTTCATTTTCATCTGCCAGATAAGGAAAATACACTTCCCCGTTTAACACGGCAATTCTGTTACCATAAACCGGACTATAATAAAAGTTCGGAAGAGGATTTCCGTAAAAAGATTTATAGGGAGTTATCAAACGTGTACCTGCTGCTGTTCCGTCAGTTTCCCAAAGATAGGAATAGTCATCATATGTTAACGTGGAATACATTGTAGTCAGAATATATGCTCTGTTATTCAAAACTTCGATTTTGCCTACATAGAAGGTGTTTACCAGATCTTCTGTAACCTGCAGATTTGCAATTTGCCGGGTATTGCCCGCATTTCCGTCAGTAATATACAATAATTGCTCTTTTTGGTTATCTTTTACCATTAAAAGCTGATTATTG
Source organism: uncultured Mariniphaga sp. (assembly GCA_964643695.1). Taxonomy (GTDB): domain Bacteria; phylum Bacteroidota; class Bacteroidia; order Bacteroidales; family Prolixibacteraceae; genus Mariniphaga. The sequence goes on from CAZXTX010000456.1 coordinate 823, forward strand.
AGAATACCAACTGCTCTTTTATCAGAAGAAAACACTTTTGTACCTGCATCTGTTCCGTCACTCTCCCAAACCTGAGCCATTCTGTTAGTTTCACTTGATTTTCCAACAATACCGCTAAAATACATTTTCCCGTTAAGAATAAAAGGCTTATATTCATAGACTTTAGTTCCGGCTTCTCTCAATTCCAGATTTGTTGTTCCAACTTTTATTGTTCCCTGTTCTGTTCCGTCTGTTCTCCATAAATCGGCAGTTGACTTGCTTATGTCTGACTGTGCCAGGAAATATAATTTATCGTTGTAAACCAGAAATCTGTTTGGATAGCTGCTCCCTGCCGAACTTATTTCCTTAAATTTCATTGTGCCGCCCGGTGTACCATCACTAACCCATAACTCATAATTATCGCTGCCACCAATTTCAGTGTCAGTAAAATAAACTTTATTTTTATATTCGGTAAACAAGAAATTGGTTTTAATTTTCTTTATCAAAACAGGAGCAGCTTCATTTTTATTTAATACCCATATTTCCTGATCATTATATAAACTTTTACGAAGAAAAAGCTTGTCTAAAAAAACACCCGCAATTATATTGAGAGTCAAATCAGAAACTTTCAGAGTTCCGGTTTTTGTACCATCTGATTCATACAGTCTGTCCCATTGTGACAAAACCTCCCGGAGTATGAAATACGATTTATTATTAAAAGAAAAAATACTTTGAGGACCATGTTCGCCACTGCGATTCAGATATCCTTCCTGAATTCCGAATGTACCCTCATCGGAACCATCTGTAACCCAGACATGGCTTAAATTCCCATCGGAAGCGGCAAAGAAAATCTTTCCATTTGATTCATTGAGATCGAAACCGTTGTATGAAATACTATTCGGGTTAATTTCTTTTACTATTTGTAAATTCTGTGATTTTACCGGTATGATTAGAACAAGAAATAAAAAAAGAATAAAAAGATTTTTCATCGAATTAAAATTGATTGTTGTTAATAGTTATAAAATGGGATTAGTATTACTTTAGTTATCTTGCTATAAATAAATATGTTACAGGTTTACCTCATAATTCCGTCAGATTTATGGTAAATTTTATATTGTCTGTTTAAGTTATGTTTTAAAAACACGTACAACAATCTTTTAAATATTTTTGTTTGTGCCGATAAAATAAAAATCACTTTTTAAAATTGACTGCATTAAAGAACATATAAAAATTTTTAAATACATTCGTTCCTTAAAGGCAGCCGGTTTTGTCTTTTTATTTTTTTATCTGAGGATGAGCTTTTTAAAAATATTTGTAGCAATTTGCAATAGATCAGTCAGTACTGAATTGGGGATACTATATGCCTGTATTGCCACATTTATTTTAAATATTCCG
>CAZXTX010000457.1:0-2177 GCA_964643695.1 uncultured Mariniphaga sp.
AATGCCGATTTGCCTCCTTTTTGGAAACCAATTCTTGGAATACCGTTGTGAACAGAGTTATTATGTCCGTGGTGCCATCGCATTTTCAGCAGTTCAGGATTATCCAGTCCGGTAGGTTCGCCTTCAAAGTTCTTTTCGTAATTTACAAACAGCGGATCATCCGGGTCAAGTCCTGCAACATATCCGTTTTCGATATAAACCGTGGGAGTCCGGTCAACTGTGGCAGCCATAATAAAAGAGTAGTCAAAGCCGAGTTCATTGGGACCCGGTGAGATGTGACTGTTCCAGTCCAGATTTTCCAGTCCCAGACCGAGATGCCATTTGCCTACAATACCTGTGTTATACTCCTGTTCTTTCAGCATTTTTGGAATTGTAATTTTTGCAGTGTCAATAATTAAGGGTGCCGAGCCGGGCAAAATTCTGGCGCTTTGATTACGCCACGGATATTCACCGGTAAGCAGGGCATACCGGCTTGGTGTGCAGGTAGCCGATGAGGAGTATGCGGTGGTAAATCGCATTCCGTTATCGGCGAGCTTATCAATATTTGGTGTTTTTACGCCTGTGCCGCCATAAACACCCAAATCGCCATATCCTAAATCATCAAGATAGATAATTATAATATTTGGCTTTTCATGCACGGTATCCTGTTTCTGATTTGTTTGGCAGGCAGCCAAAAACAGGACTGATAATGTTAAAAAGGTGATTAATTTCTTCATGATTTATTATTTATAAGCAATCAAAAGGTCCATAAACTGATTTTACATCAAATGATTCATCTTTTGTATCTAACAGATATACCGAATATTTTTTACCGTTCGGTTCTACTTTAATAATTACATGTCCGCCATCACCGGTGAGCCTTTTTATTTCTGCTTCTCCCAGATATAGCCTTGCAAAATCATGAATTGAAGTTGGAATAATATGTTTTAGATTAGGATTAAGGTTTTTGTTATTCATACTTTGTAATACAGTTAAGTTCAGATGTGTTGCATGCCAGGCCTGAATAATAATAATCTGTGGCCTGACATTAAATATAAATTGTTCATTCATTGCATCTATCCATGCATGATGATTGGCTTCACAAACTTCAACCGGTCCTACTATTTCGCCAACCGGAGTTTCAATATCTCTCCATTGTTCAGTTAAGTTAAAAGGAAGCCTGCCACTTAAATCACCTCCGTTAAAGTAATCAAAATCACCGTAGGTTATTCTTATTCCTGAACTTAGCTTGTTTTCGTCAACCGGTTTGCCGGGAGGGAATAGTTTTTTGGTTTTTTCACCTTCACCTGTCCATATTTCACCGGCTGATACAATATTTCTTATTTCAAACTGAGGATATTTTTCATGATTGTTTAAAAGTACAAACTGAGTGTTACTTCCCGGTTTAAACCTCTCCACCTGCATTGAATTATTCTCGTGATTCCAATCAATAAACTTTTTATAATTTTCAAAAGAAGCACCTTTATGAGGAACCGGATTTGAATATTCAGGCCAGTCCCGGTCAACAAATTTTGAGAATGGAATATGTTCATAAACTTCCGATAAACCGCTTAAAAAGTAATCACCTCCTGATTTTGTTTTTGGAGAGTTCTCATATAATCCGCCCATATGGTCTCCATGGAAATGCGTCAGCAATGCATAATCGATTTTCTTTTCTGGTTTGAATTCCAGACGTTTTAAAATATATCTTGCAATCCATTCACCGGCATGTCTGCTGTTATCAGGGGAGATTTGAGTGGTGCGCGGGTCACGGTGAGGCCCCATATCGCCGGCATCAATTAACATGGTTGTTCTGTCAGGTAAAATGCAGAAAACAGACTCACCTCTTCCGGTATAAATGTGATGAATCTCCAATTCGCCATCTTTCCAGTCAGGAAGCTTTTGGGCAAATAATGCAGTAAGATTTATAAGGGTTAAAAAAGAGAGTGTTAATATTAATTTTTTCATTTTGCTTTAAACTTGAATTCAACTAATAAATTACCAAAAATATTTCTCCACTACTTCATTCATTTGCGGATAATCCGAGTCTTCATCTTCATACTTTTTCTTTAGTTCCAACAACTCTGTTTTCAGATTTTTTATTAATTCTTTATTTTCCGGATTATCATAAATATTATTCATTTCAGCAGGGTCAGTTTTTAAATCATACAGTTCCCATTCAGGCTGAATTTCGGGTG
>CAZXTX010000458.1:0-2170 GCA_964643695.1 uncultured Mariniphaga sp.
TCAAACTCAAAAGCATAACTATCTGAACCACGAAGCGATTCGTAGCTTAATTCTCCAACGAGTTCAATGTCATTCAGCCAGTTAAAATCAGCATATACCAACAACTTTTTCATTGCTTATTCCTTTTTAGAAGCGCGTTCACGATTTTTCAAAGCTAAGTCCTGCAATGATTTGCCTAATTTATCCTCTTTGGCAATCCACAGAATATCATCTTCTAATTGCAGTGCATAAAGTACACGAAGGTATATACCCATAGAAACTGTAGGTGCACCTTTTTCGATGCGTGACACCGTGAGCGGAGAGCAGGTTGCCCGTTCTGCCACTTGCGCTATACTCAGATTTCGACGCAGGCGTGCCAGTTTTATTTGCTCGCCCACAATAGTCATTTTTTCTTCTAATTTTCGGGGTAACTTGGTACCCATTGTATTCTTTGCCATAACTACAACATATCATATAATATGCAAATATAGCATTATATACTTATTATATGATATGTTGGTAATATATTTTCATTACGTTTTTTACACTTATGTTTTCTAAATCAACGACTCAGAATATAGTTCGCTACAATAAGAATAAGGGGTGTCGCGAATCTAACTGTTAGATTTTATCATTAAAGTATTTACTCCAATGTTATAAGCATATACAGAAGCGGGAATAAACGTTATGGATAAATCATCCGGTTCCTTTATACCCTGTTCATTTATTGTGGTTACCAAAGCTCTGTCAATATTATTCTTATTACAAAAGTAAATTAAACTTTTCAACTCCTGAGGTTTGGTAAAATATCTGTCACTCCATTTTATTTCAACAGCCCACAAAGGCTTAAAATTTTTCTCACTCAATTGAATTAAATCAACCTCACCTTCTGTTCGTCCTGTTTTCCAACGGGCATATTTTAAGTCTGATGTTTCACGGTGCATCCACTGTGATAGTATTGCTGTTTCCACCATATTACCCATATCGGTATCAGATTCTGTAACAGGTGAAAAAAGAGCTGTGCGCAATGATGAATTTGTCAGATAAACCTTAAAGCCTGTAATGCGCTTGAATCTTCCTGCATGATCATTTACTTTGTGCATCACTTTCACTAAAAAAGCGGCTTCAAGATATTCAAGATATTTTCTTAAAATCTCTTTTTGTATTCCGCTCTCGCGTGACATTGTTTCATAAGAAAACTCTTTTCCGGTGTGATAAGCTATATAGGTGAAAAATCGGTTCAACTCCTGAACATCTTTTATGCCGTACAGGCTTGGCAGATCCCGAAGCAAAACTTTATCGACAATATCACTTTTGACATAACGCCCCATGTCGCTTTGGATTTTTTCAGACAAAACAACTTCCGGATATCCGCCAAAGTTAAGATATTTAACAAACTCTCTGTTTAGTTCCCGTATATCATAACTTAGTTTGTATGGTAATAATTCCGTACCATATTTTATACTGCCGTCATAAATCAGATGGTCTAATTTTTTTAAATGAATATACTCCTGAAAAGTAAGAGGCGGCAACATAAAGTCTGTAAATCTGCCTGCCCCGCTTTCAGTGCTGTGCCATTTTAAAGCGGCAGCGGCTGAACCTGAAACAATAAACTTTGTATCAGGATAGGAATCAACCAAAATTTTCAGATGTCGCTCCCAATCTTTCAGGTATTGTATTTCATCGAAAAAAACATAACAATCATTCAGATTTTCGTTATTCAATGCTTTTCTACAGAGTTCAAGAATATTTTCAAGAGTCAAATGTATATAGATTGGATTATCAATACCCACAAAAACAATTTTTCGGGGTTCGATACTTTCTTCTAAAAGCTGATGAATACTGTGATAAAGCATCACTGTTTTGCCAACCCTGCGTGGTCCCATCAAAACCAAAGCACGGCGAATGCTCCGTTCTTTCACATAAGGATAAAACAGCTCAAAATATAAACGCCTTGACATATTACTATATGTTCCGGGAATCTGACGAGTATTCCACCAGGGGTTTTCATAACGCAGACGTTCTATTATTTTATCTGTAGGAATAAGTTCCAGCCTGTCCATAATTTTGCTTATTTGTGCAAAAATGACAAAATAAGCTTAATAAAACAAGTTTATTTATACAAAATTGTATATATAAAGAATATTTTCTGTTAAAATTCTCTTAATTTGTCATAATTGCAACAAAAGCA